>CAZXAC010000011.1:0-22867 GCA_964638335.1 uncultured Lentisphaera sp.
TATTCAAATATCGCCTGCAAAGTTCCCTGAGAAGCCTCCGGCTGATATGGTGTGTATGAAGTGTAAAATTCCGAACGCGAGCATATTGCTCCTACGGAGGCTGGTATTATATGGTCATAATAGCCACCGCCAAGAAAGCTGATCAGGCTTGTTGAATTTAATCTTCCCAACCGTCTCATGTGTTCGACGACTTCAAACTCGGACTTGCCGTTTGGGATCTGTATCCTGCGTGAAGATTCTGGAGCTCCGGTTTCCTTCCACAATTTTTCTAAACTTTCCACCCCGCAGACATCGAGCATTATCTTTAGATCGCTTGAGGTGTGTGGAATGTATGGCATAACAGCCTACTTTGAATCCTTTGATTTAAGCATTTTGTCGTATTTTTCTTTGCTCATTAGGGATTCGTACTCTTCGAAATCTATGTTTGTTATCTTGAAAATCCAGCCCTCATCCTCCGGAGAACGATTTACCAATCCTGGATCGTCGTCAAGCCTCTTGTTTGTGGATATAACCGTACCGCTGGTCGGAGCGTATATATCTGAAGCGGCCTTAACCGACTCTATCATGCCAACCTTGTCTCCCATAATCATGTCGGTTCCTTTTGGAGAAGGCTCCACATATGTGATATCTCCGAGTTCCGCCGCCGCATGTGCGGTTATTCCCACTGTTGCCTCTTCTCCGTTAACTTCGATCCATTCATGGGTCTTAGTGTATTTCTTCATAGTTTCTTCCTTTCGTTTGCTTTTATTTTCAATATTTTTTAAATTCTTGCTGTTCCATTCTTATAGAACGGCATGTCGGAAAAACAACCCCTGAAAATGTTTTTTTTGAAAAAAACTTCAACTTGTTCTCCTTTTGCTGGATAGAAATTCGAATCAACAAATCCTATTGCAACTGCTTTTTCCATAGAGGGAGCATAAGATCCTGAACTGATATATCCGATTTTTTTTTCGTTTTTCATGATTTCAGCGCCATCTCTTGCCGCCCTTTTCCCATCTAAAACAATTCCAACCATCTTCTTGCATGCCCCCTGTTGTTTTAACGCACTCTTCCCGATGAATTCCCTTTCATCGTCAATGTTCAACAGCTTAGCAAAACCAGCTTCTATCGGAGTCGTACTGAGATTCATTTCGTGTCCGTACAGTGGATATGCCATTTCTAAGCGGAGAGTGTCTCTAGCTCCTAAACCGGCGGGTTTCACTCTCGGATCGGAAAGCAGAAAATCCCAGACTCTGACAGCATGATTCGTGTCGACATATATCTCATATCCGAGTTCACCGGTGTATCCGGTACGGCTCAGAATGCAGTCAATCCCGGCTATTTTTGTTATAATGAACTTATAATATTCAGGCAGTATTGAAGCATCAAGGCCAAGCTTGATAAGCACGTCTCTGGATTCAGGTCCTTGCAAATCCAGTTTTGCGGTATTATCGGACTCATCTGAAAAATTCACTTCCGACAGATTTTTTCTGAACCATTCCGCATCTCCGTCCTTAGTTCCGGCGTTTACAACTATGAAAAATTCTTGTTCTCCAATACGATACACTATGATGTCGTCTATTACTTTCCCATTTTCATTCAGGAGAAAATTATATCTACAAGTCCCGTTTTTCTGGTTTTTGACAGTCCTTGCGACCACCCTATCAAGAGTTGCTTCAGATCCTGCTCCGGTGATTCTGAATTCTCCCATGTGACATATATCAAAAAGAGAAACGTTATTTCTCGTATGGAGATGTTCTGATATTATGCCTTCTGAATAGTTTACCGGCATTTCCCAGCCGGAAAAAGGCACAAACTTCGCTCCAAGAGAAAGGTGCCTTTCATACAGTACGGTTTTCTTTGTGTCTGTTTCATTGTTCATAATACACCTAAAAAATCTAAAATTATTCCCCTTCTCCATCGTTGTATCGATGGTGTCTGAAAAGAATCAGGAATAAATACCGGATAGGGAATATTTCAAGTTTTTTGTCGTGCCGGGCAGATTTCAAAATTCCAAACGAATTAAATCGTTTTTATTTTTAATCAAAGATCCCGCCAGCAAGTTGTATCCTCGCCAAAAATTATTTTTGATTCTTCGGGACCTTCAGAACCAGCCGCATACATGAACAAGGGATTTGTACCGATGTTCCTTTCGTCTCCCCAATTATTAAGAACCGTATCAAGGAAAGCCCAAGACAATTCTATGGAATCCCTTCTTATGAACAAAGTGGAGTCTCCTAGCATGGAATCAAGGAGCAATCTCTCATATGCTTCAGCCACAGGTGCTCCCAAATCGCTGTATTTAAAATCCATTTCAACTCCGCCCATGCAAAACTTAGAGCCCGGTTTTTTCGCGTTTATCTTCATGGAAAAGCCCTCGTCCGGCTGTATTGTGAGGATTAGTTCATTTCGCGAAATAGATTCTGCATCAAAATACCCGAATATTGAGTGTGGGATTTTTTTGAATTTGATGGCTACCTCGCTCATTCTCCTCGCCAAACGCTTTCCAGAACGAAGATAGAAGTGGACTCCATTCCAGCGCCAGTTGTCGATATGGAACTTTCCAGCAACATAAGTTTCAGTTACGGATTTTGCAGATACTCCCTCCTCTTCCCTATACGATTTTAAATCCTTTCCGTTTAAAGATCCGGCAGAATATTGTCCCCTGATAATTAGTTTGGAAAGTTCGTCCGGATTGGAAGGATAAGGCCTTAGAGAATTCAACAATTTCGCCTTCTCGTCTCGTATTCTGTCCGAATCAAAAGATGACGGTGGTTCCATTGCGATCAACGCAAGCAGTTGAAGGATATGATTTTGAAACATATCCCTCAGCAGACCGGTTTTTTCAAAATACCCAGCCCTATGCTCGACTCCTATGGATTCCGCAACGGAGATTTGGACGCTCTCTATATATCTGTTATTCCAAAGGGGCTCAAACACGGAGTTTGCAAATCTCAACATAAGTATGTTTTGCACTGTCTCCTTGCCAAGATAGTGGTCTATCCTATATATCTGCCTTTCTCTTATAAATCCCGAAAGTAGTCGTTCCAGTTCTTTTGCGCTGGCAAGATCTCTTCCGAACGGTTTCTCTATGACAACCCTTCGCCACGGGATACCGTCGTAATCTTCTTCCATAAGTTTTTTGCTTTCAAGCATTTTAAGTATTTCTCCGAATACTGCCGGGGGCGTGGAGAAATAGAAAAGGCGGCCAGCGGATTCACATGATTTTTCAAAGTCCGCTATCTCTGATTCCAGCTTGGAGTATGTCCCAGCGGAAGCATAATCTCCGCTGACATATCTTACATTTGAGAGAAACAATTCTGAAAATTTCTTTGGAACGGAAATCCCTGACAGTTCCAGAGATTCACGTGTTTTTGCCCTGAACTCATCACAGGACATTACGCTTCTGGCGCAACCAATTATGATAAATTTTTCCGGCATCAGGTCTCTCTCGTACAACTTAAAAAGGGCTGGGAACAATTTACGAGAACTTAGATCTCCAGACGCTCCAAATATAATTATCGAACACGGACCAGGGACAGCTTCAGCACAGAGACTCAAAGACTTGCTCATATAGGACTCCTGTTCACTACCCGTAAATATAACATTAAATCTGTTTTTCGGTATTTTTAATATAGAATTTCCTTCCTTTCAGCCTTCGCTTCTCCTATTCTTCCGTCGGCAAATCTTATATAATCTATTTTATTCCAGTCCAATCCCAGCAACTCAGCTCCAAACGCATCCAAGCCTACTGGATCATCGGACGCAATCAATTTGCCTACAGGCGGATCGCAATGCGGTCCCCATAGGTGAGCCTCGCTCATTCCTACCGTAGCGTCAAGAATTGTAAAATCCGGTTTTCTGTAGAGATTCATCTCATATATGGCTTGATGAATTTCTTCATGAAATGAAGATTTTTTCCAAGTCCCTGAACAATAATGACTTGGCGGAGCGCAACCAAGCATGTTTTTCATTGTCAGCGTCACGTCAGCAAGAGAATGGGCTTTCAAAACCGGCACCGACAAAAGGAAGTTTTGATATATTATGGAGGGAAGACGCATTTCAGGCCACCTTGTACACCCATGAATTTTTCTGTTGACAGTTTTTTCGTAGTTAAGATCAATAATTTGTATTCCGCTCCTATTTGCGAATTCAGCATATCCAAGTTCTTCAAATGGAAATTTTGTATCATATTTTGTGGAGCCACATCCCTCGGCTATGACAATTTTCATATTAGGGAATTCTGCCCTGATCCATTCAACTATCTCAACGATGAGCTCAACCGGAGTTGTTATTGGTGGAGGAGATGCTTCAACGAGATTGGGCTTTAACAGAATACCAGAAAATCCGCTTTTCCTGATGCTATCTTTAAGGGCGCAGTTCTGAAGAAGAACCGGAACCGAATCCCGCCAAGAAACAAATTTTATCCAATCAACCCTTGATTTGCTCATGATAGGCGTATTCTCCTTGGAGCATTTGGATTCTTTTCTAGCCATTTGAAATATCCTTCTGAAGGTCCCTTGCGGATTTCGCAAAGAAATTTCTCAAAATCGGAAAAGTTACTTACTTTTACCACAGAATTCTTCAATGCGGAGGAATATCCTCTGCCTTTTAAATAATCAAAGATGAACTTACGCGAAATTCGCAAGCCTATCTCATTGCCATAGTATTTGCAAGTTTCATAGATATGCTCTTTTATCTCATTTGAAATATCTTCCGGTGTTGGCGGTATCCAAGAATCACCGTTTAATATCTCTTCAAAAATCCATGGATTTCCCATCGCCCCAGTAGCAAACATCACAGCTCCATTACCAACAAGCGAAAGAACTTCAGTATATTTCAAAAACGAATTGATTCCACCGTTGGCAACTATTTGAATTCCAACAGACTCCTTTACAGCTTTCATTGTCTGGTAGTGGACCGGTCCGCTGTAAAATTGTTTTGCCACCCTTCCATGAACAGTTATGACGCTTGCCCCGGCGTCCCGAAGATCTTTTATAAGTTTTATTGTCGGAGAAGGATCATTCTCATCAAGAAGACGGATTTTTGCCGACACATTTCCGGAATAATTCTGTCGAATTGCCGAGAATGCTCTTAAGGCTTTTTCTTGTTCTTTGGCGAGAGCCGCTCCTTCTCCTTTCCTTTGCACCTTCGGAGCCGGACAGCCTAGGTTAAAGTCTAGAATGTTAAAATCATATTGTGAGATTATTTTTGCTGACTTAGAAAGCGTTTCCGTATCTGATCCTACGATTTGAGCTCCAAGCCATTTTTCATCTGGAGATCTTTCTAAAAAACGCAAGGTTTTCCGGTTCCCGAATACTAGAGATCCTGCATCTATCATTTCAGTAAATGCATACAAGCATCCATGCCTATTCGCGCTACGTCTATAGGGAATGTCCGTGTATCCTGACAGTGGAGCAAGTATCAAGGCATTTTCGGGATAGATATTCACTGTTGCTAATTGTTCCTGGTTAAATATTGCGGAGAGAAGCATTCATACCTGGAGGCCATTTTGCTTCTATTATTTTTCGGAGAATACTACAGCTTCAAATACGGAAAACTTTGTTTTGGCGTCTTTCCAGTCATAAGCCCCCATACCAGCCTTCATTGACAAATGGCACAAGGTAGTTTCAAGATCCCATCCTTGCTCTGTTGCGACTTGTGGTAGGAATACCGAACTGCGAGATCCCTTCTGGAGAATTATTCCATGCCGACCTACTTCAATCTCTTTATAATCTTTTATAGGAACAGGTGGGGTAAGCACTGAAATTTCTATATTTATGCTATCAAGTTCATCCTCTTTAAGCGGGCGGAATCTGGGATCCCTAAAGGCTGAGTTGAGGGCATTCGCTTTGACGTTATCAACAAGAGGTTCAAACGCCTGGATATTCCCAATACATCCCCTTAGATTCCCATCTCTTCCATGCAAAGTAACAAAGCATGACATTTTGCTTTCAAAAATCTTGCAAAAAGAATAAGGCGCTTCTTGTTTTTCTCCAAGAAGCGCCGATTTTATTGTTGACCTAGCTATTTTCAGCAATGCCGCCTTTTCGCTTTCGCTTAAGATTTCCTGCGACATTAATCCACCAAAGTATGTCAATATCCGTTTTTCAGAACTCCGAAGGTATTACAACTTTGGTTCCCGGTTTAGGTTCACCAGCAGCGCTTGCCGCCGGATTAGCTTTCTTTATCTCTTCCGGCTTATAACCGTAGAAAGCGGCAATGCTTGCCCATGTTTCACCAGCTTCCACATCATGTTGAAAACCCTTCATTTCGTCAAATGGAGGAGTCGATGTCGCCGGCAATCCAGATGTTCCTGAAATTTCAGCACTTGGTTCGGGACTTACAGTCTTTTCCGGAGCATTAGGAGCATTAACGGAAGTAACATCTCCTTCAGTAAAAACTTCTCCGATGTCTTCCGCTCCGGTACTAGACACTGGAGCAGCTTCTGTAGGGGCTGAAAATTCATTGCTGGTCTCGCCGGCAGGAGACTGAGAAGAAACTCCTTCGGAGGCCACCGAATAATCACCAGAAGCTCCTGGAATTTTTATCTTCTGCCCTACCTGGAGGGGAGTTTTGGAATCCATCGCATTTGCCGCTGCCAGCTTATCAATACTGGTATTAAATTTCCTCGCAATCTTCCAGAGGGAATCTCCGCTCTTGACGGAGTATGTTCCATCAGCCGGAACAGGTTCAGCGCTGCTTGCTGCAGTCGCTTTAGCCGACGAAGACTTTTTTGGAAGAGGAGGAAGTTTGTCTTCAGGGATCAAGGCTCCACCGGGCGGTATTTTTAAGGCCGAGCCAACTTTTAAAACTTTCTTCAGATCCATATCGTTGAATGCCGCCAACTCCTGCATGCTTACCCCATACATTCTGGCAATCTTCCAAAGAGAATCACCTTTCTTGACAGTATATGTCAATGGTTCGGCTTTGTATTCCGGAAACGCAGGCACGTCCGGAGCTGGAGCCACGTTGCTGTCGAGCGGAGGCAGCGCCGCCAACTCTGATGGAATCTGGTCTGAAGCGGCCGGAATGAATGGTCTGTCTGTCAAAACCTTGTCCGAACTACATCCGGAGCCAATCAACAAAGCTATTGCTCCCGTTCCCACGATTGCGGTTGCCCGCGAAAAAACAGATTCTGTCAATGACTTCACTTTGAAAACCTCCCTTTAATTATCTCTATAAATTTATTTCCGCGTTCTTGGTAATTCTTAAAAACATCCATGCTTGCGCACGCGGGCGACAATAACACGACATCCCCGCTCACGGCGTCTTCACAAGCCGACATAACAGCTTCATAAAAACTGCTTACTAGAGCACAATTAATATGTTTTTTCAATACATTGTTCAATTTTTCTTTACACAGGCCTGTTATGTATGCTTTTTTGATATGGTGTCCCATTCTAGCCAGAGGAGAAAAATCCATCTCCTTATCTAAGCCACCTAGGATAAGCAGGACATTCTTTTCCCCTCCAAACATTTCTAGAGCGGAGAGAGTAGAATCAGGATTGGTGGCTTTAGAGTCGTTGACATATTTAATCCCATCCCTGATCAAAAAAACTTCAAGCCTGTGTCTGCCTATTTTAAATGAGTCTACGGCATTTTTTATTTCGTCTTTTCTCGAATAAAAATCTTTCCCTACGAACATCTTGACTAAGGCTATTGCCGCAAGAGCATTCTCCACGTTATGTCTTCCGGGAAGATTTTGCGAAATTCGCATGAACGGAATAATTTCTCCCTCTTCCTTCAGAAATATTTCTCTGTCTTTATTGGAAAAGATATCGGACGAATTGGACTCAGCAACTGAAAAAGCAAAGGGGTTCTCGGAACTGTCGCAGTATTTCATATATTCCTGCAGCAACGTGGCGTTGACAATCGATTTACCCGGTCTCAGATTTTTAAAGATTCTGAATTTTACTTCTTTGTATTCCTCAAACGAACCGTATCTATCCATGTGGTCAGAACTTATATTAAGCAAAGCCGCCGCTTCCGGTTTAAAACCGGGGCTATTTTCAAGCTGAAAAGAACTCGTCTCAACCACGTGAGCATCGAAGGAGTCTTCCTGCATTACAGCTTCAGACAAAGGAAAGCCAGTATTGCCAGACGCCGAAGACCTGACACCTATTTCATTCAATATGTGGGAACAAAGTTCTGTTGTTGTCGTTTTTCCGTTAGTACCACCTATGGCAAGCATAGTTTTCCTACTGAATCTTGAAGCAAATTCTATTTCGGAAACTATATTCAAGTTTAGCTGTCTTGCGAATTTCGCAAGTTTCGAGTTCTTCGGTATCCCTGGACTGATCACTGCGAGATCCGCACTAAAATTACTGGGGATATCAGAAAAACAGGCCTCAAATCCACGATTATTTCTTCTTTCTGAAAATTCGCTAAGTTCGGGGGTCTCTTTATCATCAATGGCAGTAACGGAAATTCCGTTGTGTAGAGCTAAATCCGTGGCTGCTTTACCGCTCTTACCAAGTCCAAGGACAAGAATTTTTTTTATTTTTCTCACTTAAATCATCTTATCTTGAGGGAGGCTATTCCAAGTATAGCGAATATTCCAGCAAGTATCCAGAAACGAACGACTATCTGGGTTTCTGTCCAACCCTTGCGCTCGAAATGATGATGAAGAGGAGAACAGAGAAAAACCCTTTTGCCAGTAAGTTTAAAAGACAACACCTGTATTATCACAGACAGAGCCTCGATTACAAACACGCCTCCTATTATCAAGAGGTTCACCTCTTGCTTAACGAGGACAGCTATCAATCCGATTGAACCCCCTAGAGCAAGGCTCCCAGTATCTCCCATAAACATCGATGCCGGATGGCAGTTGAACCAAAGAAAGCCTATGCAGGCTCCGGATATCGCCATGGCAAATATAACCACTTCCGACGAGCCGGCTATGAACGGAATCCCTAGATACTCGGCAAAAAACTTATGTCCGCACATATACGAAAAAACAGCATAAGCAAGAGAACAAAATATAGAACATCCCACAGCAAGCCCATCCTTGCCGTCAGTCAAATTAACAGCATTGGAGGATGAAACCACCACAAGGGCACCAAAGCCTACCGCCGCAAGAAGCGGCAAAGCAGTAAAAACGGGGTTCTTCAAAAAAGGCAGATAAAGTTTCCTCACCAAATCCCCCGTTGCGGGCATCATATCAAGCAAGTATACCGCCAGCGCTGCAATAATTATTTGTAGGACGAGTTTGAGCCTTCCCGGTATTCCGTCCCTTTTCTTAAGAGCCACTTTTACATAATCATCTGCGAAACCGACAGCACCAAGCAAAAGCAGGGTTCCAAAAAATATCCAAACTATTTCATTACCAGGGAAAGCCCACAGAAAAGTTGAAACGAGTATTGAAAAAACCAGCAATATACCGCCCATGCTTGGCACATGATCTTTTTTCGAATCAATATATTGTTCCGGGACCAATCCTTTAAGCCTAGATGGAGCGACAGTCTGGAATCTTTTTAGCATTGATATTGTCGCAGGACCGAAGATAAAAGATAGAAAAACAGCCGTGAAGAATGCTGCTCCCGCTCTGAATGTGACATACTGGAAAAGACGCAACGGTCCAAAATACGCTTCAAAATCAGATATATAGTATAGCATCTTTCACGTTTTTTCTTTTTATCGCGGAGAAAATAGTTACCTCTTAATATTTGTCAAGTCTGACTTCCGGTATATATGTCTAAAATTTTACTACTGAGCTTTCCCTCTCAGGCTGAGCAGCAGAGAAAAGAGGCTTGATTTTGAATCCAAAGACCTTGGCGAACAGACTGAAAGGAAACATTTCGCAGTAATTGTTGTAGTCAGTAATCGCCGAGTTATAGGCTCGTCTTGCCGCGGAAATCTGCTCCTCTATTTCGTTTAGAGATCTCTGAAGATTGATAAAATTCTCATTCGCCTTTAAATCAGGATACGACTCGGAAAGCATAATAATTCTTGAGATGGCTGGGACGGACTCGCTTCCAAGGAGCATTTTCTCTCGGTCCGAAACTTCAGGTCTTTGCGCCAAAGCCCTTATTTGTATCAACCGTTCCAAAGTTTCTTTTTCGTGCCCGGCGTAAGCCTTAACAGTTTCCACAAGGTTCGGAATCAAATCAAAACGCTTTTTCAGCATTACATCTACGGTCGCAAAAGATTTCTCAGCCATATTCCGCCTTGAAACAAAAATATTGAACATGACCGATATCAGAAAAATTCCCAAAATTAAAGCGATAGCTATGATCAACACAATTCCTTCCTCTCTATTTTTTCTTTTGCCGTCTTTACTATATTCATAAATCTTCTCCCGTACTCAACGTAATTTGCGAATGCTACTTCGTCTTTGTTATCTTTCGACTCTTCGTGAAAAACTAACCTCATGTGAGGCTCAATGGAAAAACCTCCATCATAACCATTTCTTAGCAAATCCTCAATTATTTCAGGGATTTGCCCTTCACCTTCGCCCGGAAAAGTAAATTGCGCCCCCTTCGGAAATATCTCCCCGTGCTTCATTTCAGACTTACCCTTAGCGTCCTTTATATGAACATACTCTATATAATTTCTTATATTCAAATAAAACTCAAAAGGATCTTGAAAAGGATGTTTCCCTTCCGTCGTCTTTTTCGACATATCGGGGGTATGAATAGGGTTGCCTGTGTCAAAGACCAATTTGAGACCGGGGACATTTTCAATCAATCTCATTGTGTGCTTCCAGGAAAGTCCTCCGTAGTTCATGCAGTTTTCATGGAGAGGGATTATTCCTGAATCAACAAAAATCTTGACCATTTCCCTAAGCCTTCTGATTCTCTCGTCGAGAAGCTGTTCGGAGTCAGGCAATATGCGCCAACTTTCGGGGTCCCGTCTTATTGCATAACTCATGATGCGAATTAGCTTGCATCCAAGTTTCTGCATTCTTGGGATCGAAATTTTTATCTCTTTCAAAGTCTCCTCAAATGGAGATCTTATATCCTTAGCCCAGTTTGCGATGCCCGAACCAAAGCAATTTACCCTGACTCCGGATTCCGAAACCTTCCGGTAAAATTCCTCAAAGTCTGAATCATTCATGCTTGCTAGGTCTCCTTGAAAGCCGCTTTTGCGAGTTTCTATGTTGGACCAGCCAAGGACTTTCGTAGCTTCTATCTGTCTTTCGATCTTCTCTCCAGCTTCGTCGGCTATTCCAGTAAAATACATATTTAGAATTCCTCTTTTAAATATTCCAAACTAATCTTTAGAGACTCAAAAGGATCCCTTCTGCAGGAATCCTGTTCTATTATAAACCATTCAACGCCAGCTTTCTTAGCCGATTTTAATATCTTTTCCCAGTCAAGATTTCCCCTACCTATCTCAAACATCGTCGGAACGTTTTCAATTATCCCGTAGTCCTTCAGATGAATCAAAGGCAATCTGCCCTTGAGTTTCTTACACCATTTTGCTGGATTCTGTCCACCAGCCTGAACCCAATAAGTATCTATTTCCCCCTGCAGGAATTTAGAGTCGCTTTCATCGTATATTATATCCAGTCCAAGCCTCCCGTCGAATAATTCAAATTCCCTCGCATGATTGTGATAGCACAAAACCAACCCCGACTCAGCCATCCTAGCTCCCGCATTTGACAGGTCTTTCGCAAGCTTCGAGTAATCTGTGGCACTTTTAAGGGGTACATGAGGATTCGGATAGGCAGCATATTTGCATCCCAGAATTTTCAATCTTTCAATAATCCTTTCCGTCTCTTCCAATATCGCTTTGCCGGGTTCATGGGTTGCGCAGCATTTAAGCCCCTCTCCGTCCAATATTTTTTTGAGCTCACATACGTCAATAGGCGCGATTCCGGACACCTGAACTGCATCGAAGCCGATTTCTTTTATTTTTTCCACCGTTTTGTGGAGATCCTCGGGAGTCTTACAAAATTCTCTGACGGTATAGAGTTGTGCTGCGATTTTATTGATTTTCACGCTAGTATCTCCTTTATTTGATGAATCCGAATATAGCTTTTTAGATTCATATTTCCAGACTAATAGGCATAGAAGATATTTTTCTCTATTGAATAAGAATGCTCTCAGGACTAGATTAACAAAAAGGGGGATTTTCTATGAAAGCAAAATACATAAGCGCATCCGATAAATTTCTAGCTTCTCAAAGACTGCTGGTAGTATCCCCTCATGCTGACGATGAATCCTTCGGATGCGCTGGCACCATCGCAAAAATAAAGGACTTGGGAGGGGAGGTTTTTATATTGGTAATGAGCGTGGGAGATTTGAAGCATTACGACGGAAGCAAAAAACCAGTAAAAGGAGAAACTAGAACAAAAGAATTTGAATCCGTGGCTAAGTTTTTAAAAATCGATGGATATGACATTGCCTTTAAGGACGCGGAGACCCACCTACGCCTCGACAGGATACCACAAAGGGATCTTATCTCCATAATTGAAAGAGATTCTTCTGTCTCAATAGATAAAATAGACCCTACCATAGTGGCTCTTCCCGCAATATCCTACAATCAGGACCATGTCGCAACTTTTAAAGCAGGATTTACCGCCTGCCGTCCGCACGATCCTATTGTAAAAAACTTTCCAAGAATAGTCTTAAGCTATGACAATCAAACCCTGTTCTGGAATGTAGATTATGACAAGTTCCACCCAAATTTCTATGTGGACATAAGCGAATATCTTGATGTTAAAATGAGGGCATTGAGTCTTCATAAATCCCAGCTCCGCCACTCACCTCATCATTGCAGCATAGAAAATATGGAGTATTTGGCTCGTTCGAGGGGACATGAAATTTCCGCCAATGCGGCCGAGGCATTTGTCTGCCACAGAATAATGCTTTAAAAAAACTTTCTCAGGAAAGTTTTCTTCTTCTTATTTTCGACAATATCCTTGGAACATTTTTCGGATCAAAAAATGCCGGAAGCTCACACATGCAACTTGCAGATCCCGCCGCCAACCCGACGGCAAAAGATTCTGTTACATCCTTTCCTGCGCAGATTTCTGCAAGCATGACTGCTCCCACCGTATCACCAGCTCCAAGCGGATTTACAATATCCTGTACCGTTGGGATCGAATATTCGTAGCTTCCGTTTTCGTTTGTGAAAAGGAAGGCGTTGTTTGCCCCGGCGGTAACTGCAATATTTTTTACCGGATATTTTTTCATGCACGCCTCAGCCGCCTGCCTTACATCTTTTTTGCCTCCTATCTGCTTCATTTCGTCGTCATTAACTTTCAATACCTCTATACCAGCCGAAAGAGCCCCATCTGTGTATTGGACAGCATCCATGAATATCGGAATTTTATTTTTTGCGGCTTCCTGCACCATTTTTGTATACAAATCAAGACTAATTCCAGCTGGGAAAGTTCCGCAAAGAGCAAGAAAGCTCTTAGATGTAACTTCTGAAAATATTAAGTTAAAAATTTCCTTTTCAGCTGTTTTCCCGAGGTTCTCTGAAGGCTCCACCAACTCCGTCATGTTTCTCTCCCCTATCGATACACAAGTGGTGCATGATCTGGTCTCAGCGTGCACAAATACGGGTCTATGCTTGAGTCCTTCAGCCTCCATGGCGTTTACAAGAAGTTTGCCCGTCTTCCCTCCCGCAAATAAAAAGACTTTTGCGGCAGTTCCGTTGTTCCATATTTTTACCGCTCTGCAAAAATTAACCCCTTTA
This sequence comes from uncultured Lentisphaera sp., assembly GCA_964638335.1. Classification (GTDB taxonomy): domain Bacteria; phylum Verrucomicrobiota; class Lentisphaeria; order Victivallales; family GWF2-50-93; genus DYMC01. The sequence continues at coordinate 13,630 of CAZXAC010000011.1, forward strand.
CCCGATGCACAATAGGACACCGAAATGGCTCTATTTACTTGGTTCTTTTCAAACTTAGAGAATTTCAGTGTTTTCTGCCACGCTGGGTTAAGTCCCGCCACCAATATGTTTCTTTTTATGGACTCTTTCATTTGTTTTTCCCGAATTTATTTTTTTTCAACCCATTCACCTTCGTGCCATATTACTCCAAAATCAGAACGCATATCCCTGTTCTGAATTCTCCTGTAAAAGTTTTCAAATTGCTTTAAAGCCCAAAGGAGAGGAAAGTACGACTCCATCGAAAAAACTCCGGGAGTTACTTTTCTGCCTCCCCTTTTTTCTGCCGTAAAAACTTGACATCTCATAGAAATTCCACCAAGTACCGCTATGAATATGAAATAGGGTCCGGGAAGTTTCGCCAGTTCCCTGTGAAACAACACCCTCCTACGATTCTCGAAATCCGTCTCTTCAGGAAGATCGTCTTTGACCGACGCTAAGACCTGCAAATAGAGGCTATGTAGGCCTATAGGGTTGATCAAAACACGCTCACCCTCATCTACGAAACTCACTCCCCACTTCTCATCTTCTTCCGTTTTAACAGTTGAAGAAAAAATTACCTCAACATCTTTCTTCGTCTGAACGTACGGTTTCACAAAATTATCGGCAATCAGGGAAGGCACGCCGGAAGAGTTGATCTCATTATTGAGGGCAGAAAGCTCCTCAGCAAGCTCTTTATCCGGAATCTTTTTGCCCCCATATGATGTAACTGTTTCGTGAATGCGCTCCCATATATCCGGCAGGGAACCTTTCTTCTTCCTCTTCTTGGTCTTAGCCATATTACCTAATTATTGCTACAAAAACAAAATAAACGACTCATTAATATAATCACCTAAACGTAAAAAATCAATCTCATTTACCAAAAAAAAAGCGGGGGCTAAACCCCCGCCAGGAAATTTGTAAAATTTGAGATCTAATCCAAATCTTCTGTATCTATTTTAATTTCAGCATTTTCCTTCATAGCGTCGGCTATTCCAGCTTCCTGCATGAAATATTCCCAAGAAAAACCTGTTCTGTTAATTATGGTCTTAAATATTTTGTCAAGACCTTGTTGTTTATCGATCAAATAAAGCCAATTTACTATAAGCCTTCTCTGCGACGCTTCCTTGCAGGTGAGCTCATTCGCGGGCTTATTCAATATTACATCAAAATGCTTGGCTATTTCATCGACCTTTCCCTGCGCCTCGCTTGTTATCAAACCGTGGCTATAGTCGATTTCTTCAGATATCTTTTTGACTATTATTTTTGCAAGTTCCTTGGTGGCGTTTTCGTCGGATAGAGCCTCCGCCGCCGCCTTGATTTCATCAGCATTCTGCCTTATGATTTCATGGAATTGCGGGAAGAGATTCGCCTTGATCTGTGATATCATGGATTCAGAGTGCTCCGATATCATATTTTTTGCCACATTTTCGATAGTGGGAATCTGATCATAGATTGTCGCCACTAGATTGTCTGCCAAATTTTCGGCATGTGAGTCAACGAGATTGTCAAGAAGCATCGGAACTTCGGAAAGCTTCGCCGACACCATATTCTTCACTATTGCAGACAAACTGTCGTTTTTTACGGACTCTTTTATCTTTACAAATAACACCGAGGTGTAAAAAACTACGAAGATTGCGAGAAGACCGTATACGAAGGAGACCGTCCTGCCTCCTACGACAACCTTATTTCTCTGCTCTTCAACTGCCTTTAAAAGGCTATCAACCCTGTTGTTTAGATTGTCGTTCATTTTGAACCTCCTTCAAATTTTTTCTCGCCCCTTGGCGGATTAACCTCGTATATTGCCAACTCTAAGATGGATTCAACAAGCTCAAGTTTTATATCATCCATCTCTCTTTCATCAAGAGTTTTGTATTCGTCAAGAGTTCTGTATTTTGATATAACCTTGTCAAGATCATCAAACATGGAGGCGAGATCAACAAGCCTCTGCTCAAGCTCATCTGTTATATCTTCTATGAACACGTATTGGGCGGCTGTAAGTGTCTCTTGGATCCTTTCAGGTGTTATTTCCGGGAATTTTTTCTGAAGATCCCTTTCAATATCCTTCATTGATTCCTGGAGAGCTTTGGTAAGTTCCTCTTTTATATGAGTTTCAGCATGATCTTTCAGATTGCCCAGTATGGCGACACCTTTTTCCTTGAGCATTGGAATTTCTTTTCTGAAGCGTTCAGCGAAAATATTGCCAACCTTCGGCATGGTTTCCTTATATATCTTGTCCTGAATCTGCTTCATTTCCGGTCCGCTCAGAACATCTTTCATGTCCGCAGATATTTGCTGCATGAGGTTTTCCATGTTTTCCTTGCTCGTGAAGGATTTATAGAATCCCCACAAATTCCAAGCAAACGCCAGAACCGCAACAAGTATTACCAATACCGACAGCCTTGCGATCATTGCTGATCTTTTGCGCGCCTTCTCGGTCTCTATAAGCACGGCCTCCAGCCGTTCGATTTTAGCCAGAACATCGTCGGTCCCAGCTCCGTTCTTCTTGATTTCTTCGGGCATATTTCCCCCTGTTTTAGTTTAACAAGTTTTTATAAGCTATCCCGTAAATGCGGAGAATCAAATTTCAGATCTTTTTTTTTGAACAAATATTATATATTGACATTGGCAGATTTTTTGCCGAGTTTTTGTGCTTTATCGCCAACTCTCCGCAGTCTACAGACATGAGATCCCCGAAGATGTCCACAAAGATATTGGCTGGCATAAGGGAAGATGCCTCAATATTGTATATGGTAAGTATTATGAATAGAGGATCGTCTGACAGAAGTGAGCTGACGTCGCAAAGAAATTCTTTTATTGACGCTTCCATTTTCCATATTTCCCCCTTCGGTCCTCTGCCAAATGCGGGGGGATCTAAAATTATGGCATCATATTTTTTCCCTCTGCGAATTTCGCGACGCACAAATTTGACAGCGTCATCCAGAATCCATCTGACCGGAAAAGAAGACATTCCAGATATTTCAAGATTCTTTTTTGCCCAAGACAATGACGGCAGGGATGCATCCACATGAGTAACGGAAAACCCCGAAGAAAGAGCGGCAAGAGTAGCTGCCCCCGTATATCCAAATATATTTAAAAGGCTTCTGCCCTTAGATCCATGAACCTTTATTAAACTCCAGTGCGGATCCTGTTCAGGAAATATTCCCACGTGTTTTGAATTGTCGTTGAGGCGTAGTTCCATCTTGAATCCGAGCAGATCCATACGCCAAGACCTTTCTTGTCCTTTCTTCACATTCCATTTACCGGTTTTTGTGTCAAATGAAGCGGAAGCCTGTCCCCATTCGCTATCTGGAAGATCTTTTTTCCACCAAGCCTTTGGCTCTGGACGAATAATCCTGACTCCAGCGAAGTTCTCAAGCTTCATCCCATCCCCACTGTCGAGAAGAGAATAGTTGTCACATTCGCTGAACTTAACTTTAATCGTCTGAATATCTTGCAAGCTTTCACTCCTTATATTTTAATGGTCTTACCGCAACGAGGACAGATTACGTTATTTCCTGTAAATCCCGGAGGGGCTTTTAGTCTAATTCCACACTCGCAGTTCACAAATTTAAATTTCGCCGCCCTCATCAAAATGTCACCCGCTTCTCTCGGAGACCCTTTCATCTCGTTGCTGTTCTGATTCAAACCGCGAAGCTTAAGCTGTCCTTCACTGGGTCCGCTCGCGTCTGGAACAACACCGTTGCCCTTAAGCTTTTTAAATGCGTCGTTGTAACCAGCAAGGCCACCAGAAGACATCGATCGCAAGATTTTTATCCTTTCTTCGGTAGGAGGATGCGTGCTGAACAGGGAAGAAAAAGCCTGGCCATTGAGTCCAATTGGAGGGACTATGTACATTGGAGCAGTGACTCTATTTGCCGATTCCAACGGAATATCCCTCTTGGAGCTAATTTTTTCGAGAGCAGATGCAAGACCCTCCGGATAGCGGGTGAATATGGCCGCTGAGGCGTCGGCAAGATATTCCCTGCTGCGGGAACACGCAAAATATATGATCTGGGCTATGAATGGCGCTATTATTGCGAGGATTATTCCGACAAAAAATATTACTATCTGAATCTGTCCGCCATCGCGAGACGATGATCTGGAACGGCTTCTTCCTCCAAGATTCCCATAAAAAAGACTTCTTGAAAAAATATCAGAAAGAATAACTATTGTTCCAAGCATTACACCTGTCATTGTCAAAAATTTTGTATCTTCGTTTTTTATGTGGCCGATTTCGTGAGCTATTACCGCTTGTAATTCATCACGATTCAACGTTGAAATTAATCCGCTTGTAACGGCAATCGCGCAATTTTTAGGGGAACCGACAGCAAATGCATTGGGAGCCCTGCTTTCTATAATATATATTTTGGGCAAGGATTCCAAAGATGACGCCAACTTCATTTCTTCTACCAAATTATACAGCTGAGGGGCATCTTCATGACCCACTTCTTTTGCTCCTGAAAAAGCTAAAAGAATATTTTTCCCCTCGGCAAAGGCTATAACTGTCATAAAAAACCACAAAACACCCGCCGAAGATATTCCGAAAAGCACGCCACCTGGAGTTCTCGCAAACGAGGCGCCTAAAACCGCGCCAAGGAGAAGCATCAATAATCCCATTAAGATTATCAATACAACTGACTTAAATTTGTTGTTTTTAACTGCCTGCCACATTAAAAAATTTCCTTCGAAAAGTCTGAAATACTCTAATTCTCCTAATATCAATATTCAACTCGGAAAGATGCGGCCTTTCGCGACTATCTTTGTAGAATGATTTCTATCGCATAGAAATCAAGTGAGACGCCGCAGAGAAAGTTAAGGGAACGTTTAAACCGCATCTTGAGAGTATTCTGTTTGCCCATTTTCTAAACCTGTTAATTTCGAGCAAGTTCCAATGAGGAAGTATCTTTGTCCCATCTCTTCCCAAATGGGACGCAGAATCACATAGTAAAAATTTAAATCCTTCAAAAGAAATCGCATCAAAATTCCCCTTTTCGGCAACGTCTCTTATGAATTTTTTCATTTTTCTTCTGATACAGTCCGAATACATGCATGGGATCTCTTCTCTTTGACCCTTCCAAGTGATCCTTGTGGAACATGGAAAATCCATATCAAGGAAGGAGAATTTTATCGGATTTAAAGGTCGACTTGAATTTTCGGTTTCTTTCCCAAACTGGATATACCATGAAAGCCTAAGATCCCTTCGCCGAATAAGAGATTCCTCCTCAAAAAGAAGCAAGTTTCTATCTAAAACCCAATCATCTCCACGCTTTTCTATATTAAAACTCGATATTGCTCCTTCAACGCTGTCAGCCAACATCCAACGCCACAAATCGTCGCCTGTTCCAATTTCGACAGAATACCCTCCGGGAGAAATAAAGACTGCCGAAAGAAAAGGATTTTCGGATTTATAGCCGGAAGGATTTTCAATCCATTGAGGACAGTTTGAATTTCTGTTAAAAACAAGCATTCCTTTCAAAATCCAGTTCCCGCAAAGACGAACTGGGGATATGTTCAAGAATCTTGCTCTTATGTCGCGTTTGATTGACAAGTCAGATACAATCTCGACAAAAGAACCGGTGAAATCAAACTCTCTCTTGACGAAAATACCCAGCTTGGGATTAAATGAGGAGGTGTTGACCCTGTGCTCTCCATCAAATTCTGATCCGTGAACCCTTATGTCAGAATCTTTCGACGGAATTTCTGTTCCATTGTCCGTTGAAATTCCATTGACAAGCACACAGCTTGAATCCGTTGTTGCGAATCTCGCAACAGATCCGGTTTCCGTGGATCCGAGTAAATCTGAATTCCAGAATTCGCCTTTGGGAAATATGGTCACGAAATACCGTTTTTCCTTGGTCGGTGAAAGAAAATCAGCTGGAGATACTAAAAAAACACAGATTCAAACGTAAAATCTATGCTCCCTTCTCCGCCGCTTTCTTAGGTTTTTTGGAAGCTTTTTTTTCGGAACTTTTTTTTGTTTTCTCAGGAGATGGTGCTGAAGAAGAGTCAACCCATTTGAGGACACATATTTCAGCGTTATCTCCAATTCTTCTGCCAAGTTTTAGTATCCTTGTGTAGCCACCCTTCCTGTCTGAAAACCTAGGGGCAATGTCAGAAAAAAGAAGTTTTACCGCATCGTTGTTTTTTATTTTAGACACAGCAAGCCTTCTATGATGAAGATCTCCCTTCTTGGCGTATGACACCATTTTTTCTGCCAGTCTCCTAACTTCTTTGGCTTTTTGTAGAGTGGTTTCTATCTGTCCGCACAAGACTAACGATGACACCTGATTGGCCATAAGGGCCTTTATGTGCGAACTACTCCTTCCCAGTTTAAACGTATGCTTGCGATGTCGCATCAATACTCCTCCGCTTTCTGCTGATCCTTGATCTTCTTAGCCTCAGCTTCTATCGCCGCACCCATCTTCTCGCTGAATGTCATTCCGAGTGAAAGTCCGAGGCTTTCGAGTTTTGCCTTTATTTCATCCAAAGAAACCCTTCCAAAGTTTCTGTATTTAAGCATCTTGGCCTCTGTTTTCATACAGAGTTCCCCGATTATTTTTATGTTGGCGTTCTTCAGACAGTTGCAAGATCTTACCGACAAGTCAAGGTCGTCAACCTTGGTTGAAAGAGATTTCAATTGTTTCTGTTCCTCCTCAGACAAATCCGTCATCGGTCTTTCCGCAACCGCATTCTCTCCAAGGAAAGGAAGAAGATGCTGATGAAGAACCACTGCCGCCTTTTCAAGTGCATCTTTTGGACATATTCTTCCATCTGTCCATATTTCCAACGCGAGACTGTCCATCTCGGTAACTTCTCCCAACCTGGCTATGCCCACGTTGTATCTTACTCTTACGATCGGGCTGTAAAGAGAGTCTATAGCTATAGTTCCAACTGGCTGTTTCTCTTCATTTTTATTTTTTTCCGCTGGAACATATCCTCTACCCCTTCCGATTTCAATTTCCGCTTTGAAACGGGCGTCCTTGTCCAACGTGCATATTATCTGACTTGGATTAAGTATTTCAACGCTTCCGTCGGTCACAATGTTTGCCGCAGTGACAGGTCCTCCTTTATCCTTTCTGATTTCCAGCGTTTTCACGCTTTCTTCTGAATTCATCTTTAGGAGAACTTTTTTTAAATTAAGGACAATCTCTGTAACATCTTCTACAACATTTGGAATTGAAGTAAATTCGTGAACAGCATCGTCAAATTTAACGGACCTTATTGCCGCCCCCTCCAAAGAAGACAGGAGCACCCTCCTGAAAGCGTTCCCAAGTGTGTGTCCGAAGCCGCTCTGTAACGGCGAAGCTATGAATTTCCCATAGTTCTCCGTAGATGTTTTTTCTTCGATTTCGATAGAGCGCGGAATTGGAAATGGTGATACCATACTTGACATTTAATGAACCTCCCGGAATATCTCCGTAATTGATTGTTTTACATGAAGATGAAAGTTCGCTTCAAACCCTTCGTCTTTTTGGAGGCCTGCATCCATTGTGCGGCACAGGAGTTACGTCTTGAAGCGCAGTAATCTCCAATCCAGAGGCGGCTATGCCTCTGACTGCAGACTCGCGCCCTGCTCCAGGGCCGTTGATTTTAACCTCACATTCTCTCATTCCGAAACCTTGCGCCTTTTTGGCCGCATCAGTAGCGACAAGTTGAGCCACGTAGGCGGTACTCTTCTTTGATCCTTTGAATCCTGATTTACCGGCGGTACCCCAACAAACAACATTGCCCTGAAGGTCCGTCACCGTGACCTTGGTATTATTAAAAGTTGCGTGCACATATATGATCCCGGAGGGAACATATTTTCCGCTCTTTGCCTTCTTCTTGGAACCCGCCTCAGTAGATTCTCCCGTTGGAGACTGTTCAGAGACATCCATCTGAACTTGTTTATCGGTGTCTTTCTCCGCTTCGGGTTTTCCTGCGTTCTTTCCCTGTTTTTTTTCTTCAGCTGCCATATTTCCCCATGAAATTATATTAAATCAAACCTATGCCTACTTCTTAGGAGCTGCTGGTGCGGCAGCCTTAGGAGCTGCCGCTTTCGGAGCTCCAGCCTTAGGAGCCGCTGCTGCTGCTGGTGCGGCGGCGGCGGGCGTCGCGGCGGCGGCGGGCGCGCCAGTTCCAGGACCAGTAGCAACTTTCCTTTCGGTTTTGTCTCTGATCGCTCCGACTGTCTTCCTCTTGCCTTTTCTTGTTCTCGCATTGGTCTTGGTTCTTTGACCTCTTACCGGCAAACCTCTGCGATGCCTAGTTCCTCTGTAGGACCCGATTGCAACAAGTCTTCTGATATCTTGAGCAACCATTCTTCTAAGATCTCCCTCTAGAACGTAATCTGTCTGCATAATTGAAGTTATCTTGGCGATATTTTCATCAGAAAGTTTGTCAGCCTTGGTCCCCAACGGAATTCCAGCTTTCTTCACTATGCTCAGAGCTCTTTCCGGACCAATTCCGTATATGTATCGAAGAGCTATCTCTATTTTCTTTTTTCCCGGTATGTCAACACCCAATATCCTAGGCATGCTTACTCCTCGTATTTTATTTTTATCCCTGTCTCTGCTTGTGTCTTACGTTTCTAGGGCATTGCACCCTGACCACGCCCTTCCTTTTCACTACTTGGCAGAATTCGCACCTTTTCTTAACTGAAGCTTTAACTTTCATCGTTATACCGTATCTCCGGATTTTTTTAATTATGAAAAACTGCCACTGCAAACAAAGCCTATCCCTCTTTAAATAAAGAGCCGGAAAATCTACACTAGAAACACCGCTTGTCAAGAAGTAAAAATGAAAAAAGATTAAAATTTTTAAAGATTTTTTGAAACATGCCCTTTTTAAGGTCTCGTGGATATGCTATCTGGAGGAACACGTTGCCCCGAAATTAGCCAATGATCCAGGAAGGGGCGAAGTATGAAATCCTCAAGGTCATTGGTTATCGCAAAATGCTTCCCGCAATAGGGGCAATTTGGATACTGTTCTATATCCTCATTAACGATAGATTCCCCGCACTCCGGACACAAAAGAGCTCTTCTAAGGGATCCAGGCAGATCCTTAAAAGTGTAGGCAGTTTTTTTCTTCTTATCGTTCATAATTTTTTAGTGTTTTTGTCCTGGAAACCGGACTTTAATGTGCCCTGCCATAGTATATACTCAAAGGACGTAAAAAGCCAGACCGAGACAGATATATAGCATCTTTTATTTTGCGCGCGCGAGCAACTCCCGCACCTCGT
>CAZXAC010000012.1:0-22468 GCA_964638335.1 uncultured Lentisphaera sp.
TGCTATATTGACGAGGCTGTGGGAGAAAATCATTGCGGCCACGCCTACGGCGAGATAGCGTCCAAATGGGTCGGAGGAAAACGCCGCCGTTCTGAGGAGCGAATAACATAGTAATCCGTATAAGAATACTATGGCGCTTGATCCGGCGAAACCAGTTTCCTCTCCTATTACGGAGAATATGAAGTCCGTGTTTGAGACAGTCTGGGGGAGAAATCCCAGGGTGTGTTGAGTTCCCTGCATGAAACCCTTGCCCATTACGCCGCCACTGCCAACTGCCAATTCAGCTTGCAGGCTGTTCCATCCACGGTTTCTTGGATCCCTGTCGGGATCAAGGAAAACTCTTATTCTCTCCTTTTGATATTCTTTTAAGAATGGATACATGGAAGGGATAAAAATGCATACTGCGACGCTTGCCGCTATTATCCATTTCCAGCTTAGTCCCGCCACAAATATCATAAAAAACGCAACCGGTATTATGACCACCGCCGTTCCAAGATCCGGTTCCACGCATATCAGTAGAAAAGTTGTTCCCGCAATCGCGCAGACGCTGAGGAGTCCTTTGATGCTGTTGACCTTGAATTCTCTCAGGCTGAGAAGCCATGCCAGCATTACGATTGCGCCAGTTTTCCCGAATTCGGATGGTTGAAAGCGAAATCCCGCAATGGTCAGCCAGCGTTTGGTCATGTTTACCTCGCCAGGTTTCAGGAGTACCGCGATCAGGACAATTACGGAGAGTACATAAATAATAGGCGCGATTATTTTCAGTTGTTTAGGAGGGAATAAAAATGAAAAGAAAAACCATGAGGTAAATCCTATCGCGAACCAGAGAGCTTGCATCTTCCAGTAATCTTGTATTCGCCCGCCTATTTGCTGTCCTATTCCGTATATGAATAGAAGCCCAGTGATAGATAGGATTGATATTGCGATGAAATGTGCGAAGTCAAAGCTTCTGATTTTCAGAAGAATCCAATGAGGCTCTTTTATTTCGAAGGGTTCTTCCATTTTACTGTTTCCTGTGCTTTTATTCCTTGCGATTTCCTTTAATCTTCGTTATCTCCTGGAACGCAACTCGGTGCAAGCTTCGGTTCTAATTGGCGCGTGAATTTTCCCTTTTGATCTCCAATATCCAGTCTGTTATCATTTCCGATATCTCTGAAAGGCTGTTGACCTGTTCGGTTATCATTCGTTTTGTGTCTGTCCTCGCATTTTGTATCTTCCTGAAAAGTGATTCAACGCCGCTGAGATCGGAACGTATCCTCTTGCAATGCGCCAGTGAGAAATTTCTGTATTCGCTACGGGCGTTTATCGCGGTCATCATGCGTCCGGTCGCCATTGCCAGAGATGCCGATGCCTTGAATCCCAGCTCACGTTCTTTGCCGGACAGGGCGGCATTTTGTATCATCAACCAGTTCTTTGACAGAATTAAAAGTCTCTTCAATATTTCTGAGCCTTTCCTATTCCTCCAGTTTTCCTCGTCCTGAACATGTCCTTCTCCATCAGACTCCTCTTCGCATTCCGGGGGAAGTTCGGTCCCGAAGGCCCTTCGGAGGACTATTTCGTCCTCTCCGGGAACGTGTATGTATCTTGGCAGTTCCTCCATGTACTTGCGTATTTTTTCCTCATCTGCCCGGAAGATTTCTTCCCATTCGAACTCGCTGTATTTTTCAGGGAATTTCATTTTAAGATCTTGGCTTTGTAGGAAGTCTTCTTTTGGGTGTACATTTCTTTTCTATCTTTGGAGCGTCATTCCAGAGAGATTCAAGACTATATTTTTGCCGGGCCGGTTTTGAGAATATGTGGAATATCACGGAACCGTAATCGAGCACCATCCATCCGCTTTCCGGACCTCCTGAAGACATAATCGGCCTTTTCCCCAATTCTTTTTTTATTCTATCGAAGGCATTATCTGAAATTGCGTTCAGATGTGGTGCTGAATTTCCCGCGCAGACTACGAAATAATCGGCGACAGTCGTGAGTGTCGACACTTCTAAAATTGTTATTTCCTCTCCTTTCATTTCATCTGCGACTTTCGCGCAAAGTTCTGCAAGTATCCTTGCTGGGCTTTTTACCTTATTAGGCATCAGATGCTCCCTTATTTATTTTTTTATAAAGACCTTTTTTTTTGATATAATCTGCAACTTTTGGGGACAGAGATTCTTGTGATGTCCCTTTTGCGTTGATATTATATCTTATTTGTGATGATGCAAGATTCGAAAGAGCTAATTCCTTCAAAACTCCTCGCAAGAGATTATTCGCGATATTTGAAGGCCAAAACTTTTCCAAGTCCGATATTGATATTTCAAAGCCTGGCCTTGGATAAGTCAGAATCTTCCATTTCCGAACAATCTCTTTTGCCATATGCCATGTATGGAGATATAGCAAACTGTCCGAGCCAATCAAAAGCATGATTTGATCTTTCGGATAGAGACTTTGAATTTCTGTCATGGTATCATGCGTGAAGGAGGGCGTCTTTCGCATCCTTCCTTCTATGTCTGAAACTGAAAATCTGGGTTCACCTTCCGTGGCGAGTTTAGTCATTTTAAGCCTATCCTCAAAAGATGCCGATGGATGGCCCGTCTTGTGTGGAGGGGCAAATGCGGGGACAAATATTATTTCGTCTGCCAATCCGGCGCTTAGGACCGAAGCGGCAATTGAAATGTGAGCATTATGCGGAGGGTCAAATGTGCCTCCGAAAAAAGCTTTCTTCGTCATCGCATCTCCGTATCTTCATTTTTTGAAAATGAGTAAATATACTTTATGTTTACGATTTTGGCATGAGTTAGATAATTTTAAACGCATAATTTCAGATTAGGCATAAAATGGGTATGGAAAGTTCTCCAACACAAGAAAAGGAGACTAGGCGTTCGCTAATCATAAGCACTGCCGCTGGAATGTTTGGGATGGTATGGTTTTCCATCGCATTTGGAATACCTACCACAATGTTGTTTGAGAGCCTGACCGGAAGCGGAATTATGATCGGGCTGTTCACTACGCTTGCCCAACTTTCGGCGATTTTTCAGGTGCCATCAGCGATATTGTCGGGTTATTTTCCTAGCAGAAAGAAATATTGGTCCATTGTATCCGTTACCAACAGGATACTTTGGTTTTCTCCGGTCGTAATAATACTGTGTATGTGGAACAGGCCAAACTTGGCGGCCCTGGTCCTTATCTTTGTGTTGGCGCTTGCGGCATGTTTTGGAAATTCGGCGACTCCCATTTGGTTGGATTGGCTTGCGGACATCATACCGGAGAAAATAAGCGAGAAATATTGGGGAATAAGGCAGAGCTTAACCACAGTGATGTTTTTTGCGGCGACGGCACTATCTGGGTGGCTTCTTGACTATTTCCCTTCCCCGGATAAGCCAGGGGGATCTTATAACGGATTTCTATTGGTTTTTCTAATTGGCGCGGTTGCGGGTATTTTGGATGTTGTTTTGCACATTAGGGTCCCCGAGGCGAAAAAAATATCTGTTCCAGCGGAAGGAGCTATACTTGAAAAGATTGTTTTTCCCATGAAGGATGCCAACTTTAGGAATATGACTTTTGCCTACGCGTCATGGTTTCTCGCCATGGGAATTATAGGTCCGTTCGGTTTTGTGTATTTGAAGAGGATTTTTAATGCGGATTATACGGAACTTTCCGTAATTGCCGCAAGCGCGTCTTTGAGCGCCGCAATATTCGGAATGCCAAACGGAATTATCATAAATAAAATAGGAGCAAGAACCTATTTTTGCATCGGTCTCTTTATTGCTCCTCTGTTTTGGCTTGTTTGGTTTCTTGCTGGCGATGGAATTATCAATCTGGATATATTTTCGATGTCGTTTCAGATTTCTGAGAGCGTGTTGGCAGTAAGTGTCGCCCTTTTCATGGCGGGAATATTCGGATCAGGTGTGGGCATATGCCAGCTTCATCTGGGCAACGTAGTTGCGGAAAAGAAGTGGAGAAGGATAGGAATCGCCGAACATTGGGCGATAATTGGGCTCGTTTCTGCGGCAGGTCCGTTCATCGGTGGAGCGATAACAGATTATTTCACGCGGTTCCCGCTTGATATCCCACTGCCTTCAGGGAAGAACATGTCATATATCCACATTCAAGTGATATTGGCTTTGCTTATAACGTGGTTCCTCGCAATTCCGTTTATGCTCAAAGTAAAGATGACAAAAGAGGAAATCGGCATCAAGAAAATTATATCGGCAATATATCTATATCCCATGAGAGGATTTGGCAGCGCGTACAACATTATAGGCTCAAAAATAATACATTCAATGAAAAATTCCAGACATTAACCCGCTCATTTCGCGAAGTCGGAATAGGTGATGATCTGGTGATTATATTTTCTCAATCATCTTTTAGAAAATCAAAACATAAATTTCGAAAGAATTCTTATTTCAGGAAGAGATTTTTGGAAGCGAAATTGGGATCCGCAGTAAGATTGACGCCAAGCCTTCTCAGCCCGCCTTCATCTCCAGTTGTCGGCAGATGGGTCATATGCATTTCGCATCCATGGAGATCCTTGAGTTTTTCCATTGCTTCTTGGGCTGTCGGATTTGTTATCGCGCAGATGCAGAGAGCGGTAAGGGTCTCCTCAAGATCAAGGCTGGGATTTTTTGAGCCCAAAATACCTTTTTTCAAATTATGGATGGAATCTATAATCTGGGGGGAAAGGAGATGAATCCTATCTGGTATTCCGGCAAGAGTTTTTATCGCGTTCAAGACGAGGCTGGATGAAGCATGGAACTGCGGAGAGTTCTTTCCAGTTACTATTTCTCCATTCATTAGTTGTATGGCGGCTCCGCAGGATATGCCCTCTTTTTCCTTGCTTTCCCTTTTTTCGTCGGCCGCCTTCCGCGCGAATCCGACAACAACCCTGTCGGTCTCTGACAGATTCAGGCTTTTCATTATCAGTTGTGCCCTGTTTACCGTATCAATGTCCGAGACTCCCATCGCGTATTCACACCTGTATCTGAAGAATCTTCGTATCGTTTCTTGTTTTGCCGCATCGCACGCGGCTTTGTCGTCGATAATTGCGGACCCGATCTTGTTGACTCCCATGTCGGTGGGAGATTTATACACTTTTGAATCAGTTATCGCTTCGAGTATTCTGCTTATGACAGGAAATATTTCTATGTCGCGGTTGTAATTGACGGCTGTTTTACCATATGCCTCAATGTGAAAAGGGTCGATCATGTTCACGTCGTGAAGATCCGCAGTTGCGGCTTCGTACGCAATATTTACCGGATGTTTCAAGGGAAGGTTCCATATCGGAAACGTCTCAAACTTGGCGTAGCCCGCATTTTTTCCGATCTTATTTTCATGATAGAGTTGAGAAAGGCATGTGGACAATTTTCCGCTGCCTGGCCCGGGACCCGTAACCACGACCAAAGGTTTAGTTGTCTCTATATACTGGTTTCGCCCATAACCTTCATCGCTTATTATGATATCTATGTCTGCGGGATATCCTTTGATGGCGTGGTGGGTATATACTTTAATGTTCCTGCGTTCCAGCTTGTTTTTGAAAAGTGTCGCGGAGGGTTGGTTGTCAAAGCGTGTTATAACTACGGCTGTAACTCCTATCCCCCATTCACGGAGATCGTCAATGATTTTTAGTGCGTCGCTGTCGTAGGTTATCCCGAAATCGGCGCGAATTTTCCTTCTTTCGATGTCGCCAGCGAAAATGCAGAGTATTATGTCCGCAGAATCCTTTAACTGCCTCAGGAGACGCATCTTTACATTCGGATCATATCCAGGAAGGACTCTCGATGCGTGATAGTCGAAAAGAAGCTTCCCGCCAAATTCGAGGTAAAGTTTGTTGTTGAACTTATGAACTCTTTCAAGTATTTCCTCGGTCTGCTCTCTGATGTACTTCTCATTGTCGAAAGCAATATTCAAAGACATTTTCAGTCTCCGATTAAAATCTATTCAGACGTATTATTTTAACATAAGAGGGACAGTATTATGAGCCACATCATAAATCCGCTTGTTGGACTTGGTTTATCTGAACTCCATTGATGGAAACCCTCTCCAAAACGGGAGCTTCAGCACAGAGAATGATTAGATCAGGATCGCTGGTTTCGAATGAACAGTCAGATAAGCGAAGATCCCGGATGAAGGATTTAGGACTACCTTCAAGGGCTAATGCATTTTCGATCTGCTTAGCATGAATACGTTCGAAACTGAAATTACGGAAGGTCGGTGGATATGGTCCGTCCAACGGGCGATCGCCGTAACGCATAATCATAATAATGGCAGACTTACATCCTCTCCCAACCTGGTCATCGATCTCGATGTCACGGAAATGAATATTTTCAACGATGCCGCCGCGATCTGTGTTGGATTTTATGATAATCCCCCGTATCCGACTGCGAATTACGCAATCGCGCACGAAAATATTACGAGCGCCACCGGCTATTTCGCTGCCGATAGCGAAACCGTTGCGCGAATCTTGAGGATTTGGCGCAATATTGAGGAGACAACGCTCGACGACAACATTTTCAGTCGGCATATTGCGGCGTCGCCCCTCAGCATCACGACCGGATTTTATTGCGATACAGTCATCTCTGGTATTTAAGACACAGTCTTGGATAAGGACATCGCTGCAACTTTCCGGATCGATACCATCGCCGTTGGACACGCTATTATTAATTGTTACATTGCGAATCGTTATATTTCGGCAGGCGAAGGGGTTCAACATCCACATTGGACTTTGTATGAAAGTCAAGCCTTCTATCAGTATGTTTTTGCAATAAAGAAACTGTAGCATATTCGGACGTAGACCGCAATCGGTGCCAAATCTGCGTTGTTCAATCGGTAAATTTTCTTCTCCCATCTTCGCCAAACGAAGTCCGTCATGTCTTTGATGCATTCGCCCAATACATCCTTCGGTCCAGATCGGAGCGTCTCCGTGACCGTTGAAGGTACCCTGACCGGATAGAGCAATGTTTTCTTCCTTGAAAGCGTATAACAAAGGAGAATATCCCATAAGTTCATTGCCCTCATATGCCGCCCGCACAATCGGCAAATAGAGTTCTTCATTTGGGATGAATTCGACCGTCGCTCCATGCTCTAGATGCAGATTTACGTTGCTCTTGAGATGAATAGGTCCGCTGTGAAACCGTCCGGACGGTACCAGTACTCTCCCTCCGCCCGCCTCATGACATGCGGAAATGGCTCGACTAAAAGCGGCAGTATTGTCAGGAGCGTCTGGTTTTGCTCCGAAATCGATAATGGAGAAGACACGGTTTGGAAAAGTCGGTGGAACAACGCGTGAAGTTATTTCTTCGGCAGTTTTCCATATATCTTTATTTGGAGTTAAATCCTTTTTACTTTTTTTGATTCCTTTCATATTTGCCTTTTAGTTTTCTATTTTTGATTGTTTTATTTGTCTTCGAATTGTTTTACTTGCGTCCAGAAAATCCATCCCAAAAGCCTCTTGTATTTACCCACTTTCCAGATGCAACTCGATGTTGGTTTTGTTTAATAAGGGAAAATCAATAGGACAATCGATGCGTTGTAATACTAGCACGTTTTGGCAGCTTGTCCAGCATCCAGCACTGCGTAAAATTTATGTTCATGGTGAAGCTGTATTTTGCTTTTAGCCGGCGGGACTCAACTGTGGAACCGCCAAGGGACGGGCAGGCTTCTCACATAAATAATCGGGCAAAGACATGTTTCGCAATTTTTAAAATGCGTTTGTTTTTTATACAGAGTCCGCTATCTTTACGCCGATTGTATTGCGAGAATATTAATAACACTTTTATAAACAATATGGAGTTTGAGATGAATTTGAAAGGAGCTTTTACCGCGATAATCACGCCTTTTAATAAAGGAAGGGTGGATTTAAAGAAATTCGGAGAGCTTATAGAAGCTCAAATAGCCGCCGGAATTGACGGGATAATTCCAGTTGGTACAACCGGAGAATCTCCCACGCTTTCTATGGAAGAACATATAGAGGTGATAGAGACAACGGTGAAAGTTGCCAGACAACGTTGTCTGGTGATTGCCGGAACGGGCGCCAACTCCACAGCAGAAGCGGTTATGCTCACGATGGCCGCAAAAAAATCCGGAGCTGATGCCACTCTCCAGGTTGCTCCGTACTACAACAAGCCCACACAAGAGGGGCTTTACAGGCATTTTTCCGAGATTGCGGATGAAGTGGGACTTCCTGTGGTGATATACAATATTCCCGGCAGGTGTGGAGTTTCGATTGCGGTTGAAACGATAGAGAGGCTTGCAAAAAATAAACTTATGATTGGCGTGAAAGAGGCTGGAGGAAGTGTTGAAAGGGTTAGCGCAATTCTCGATGCCTGCGATATATCCGTGCTTAGCGGGGATGATCCATTGACAGTTCCCATGATGGCGGTGGGAGCAAAGGGAGTGATAAGCGTTGCTTCAAACATAATTCCCGCAGAAATCAAGGCTATGGTGGATTATGCCAACAAAGGCGATTTCGCTTCAGCGTTGAAAATGCACAAAAAATATTATCCGTTATTCAGAGACCTATTCCTGGAAACCAACCCCATTCCTATAAAAGCAGCAATGGCGATAAAGGAAATGATAGAGGAGGAATACAGGCTTCCTCTATGCGAAATGTCCGCGAAAAACAGGGATTCTCTGAAAAAAACCATGAAACTATGCGGAATTATCTAGTTGGAATGGCATAATTTCTGGATTTTGGTCAATTGATATCTTTGCTGTTGAATGCCGCTATTGTTGCTCCGCAGAAAATCACTGAATAGAAGGCCAACATTACGAGATTGAAACATATTCTCCACGTGGGCATAGGTTCCAGCCACATGAGTGCGCAGCCATTCATTGCGCGGGAAAGTAGATATGGCTTGATGGATACTAATATTGGAAGCCCTTCCAGAATGTATGATACGAAATATAGGGTTATTCCAGCAACTGTAGCGGCTGTCATCCTATTGAAAAGCGTTGAAAAGAACAGCGTTATTATTCCCAGAGTCATTATCGAGAAACTGTAATAAACAACTATCATTCCATACCTCAAAAGCGACTGCATAGCATTCATTATCTCAAGATCTGTCCCAAAGCCCAAATGTAAAAGTGGTATAAGTTGTGTCTCCGAATATCCATAGAACGCTATGCCAGCCGCCAGCCCCACGATTCCAAAATAAACACAATATAAAAGAGAGAACATGAACATGGCGACAATCTTTGACAGAATCATGCTTGTCCTCGTGCGTGGTCTTGATACATAGAGCCTCATGCTCCCGTCCTGGATCTCTCCCGCTATCATATCGCCTCCCACAGTGCAGATAAGTATGGGAAGAATTATGACAAATGTCGGGAGCAGGAGAGCTCTCGCAAAGAAAATACCGTCGAGGTAAGTTTTGAATATATCCAACTGCATTCCGGATTTTGCCATCCCGCTGTGGCGGTAGTAGTCTTCTGGCATGCCCATCCCGATTATGCACAGCACCAAGAGCACCATATGTCCGGCAACGGCGATATAGTTCTTTTTCTGAGAGGCAAGTTTTAGGAACTCGTATCTTGTATCAAGCAACATCGGTTTCTCCATCGGTTACTTTCATGAAATACTCCTCGAGGCTTTGCTTTCGGACGCATATACTGCTGACCCTGATACCAGAATTTACCAATAAGGCATTTATATCAGGAGAAATTTCCGACGAAACAGTTTTTATTACTATTTTTTCTCCGTCTTTCTCTACGCTTGTAATCCCGAAGCGCCGATCTGAAGATATTTTTTTTAGCAGATCAAGTGTTTTATCAAAAGGAGACGCGATGATAGCTATGTTTTCTCCATGCAGAAGTTCCGACGCAAGACCGTACGCGACCATACTGCCTTTGTGTATTATGGCCAGTCTTCCGCAGATTTGTTCGACTTCTCCCAATAGGTGACTTGTAAAAAGTATGGTAGTGCCAAATTCTTTATTGAAATCGAGTATCATCTTTCTCGTTTCTATTATCCCATTTGGATCAAGTCCGTTGGTGGGTTCGTCCAGAATTATAAATTCCGATTCGGGAAGCAGGGCGAGGGCGAGTCCCAGCCTTTGTTTCATCCCGGTCGAAAAATTCTGAACCATGTCGTCAATCCTTGAAGACATGTTTACAAAATCCAGCAGTTCCAGCATACGCTTCTGAAATTTTTCATCGCGGGAACCAGTAAAGATTTCCAAGTTTCGGCGGGCGGAAAGATATGGTATGAAAGAAGGCCACTCTACAATCGCTCCCACACGGCGCAAAGCCTGGCAGTGCTCTTGATGTACGTCGTGACCATTTATCAGAACTCTCCCCGAATTTGGCCAAATGAGACCCGTTATCATTTTTATAAGCGTGCTCTTGCCTGAACCATTAGGTCCGAGAAGAGCAAAGACATCATGTTCGCGTATCTCAAAGCTTATGTCTTCCACTCCCCTGTGGCGTCCATAGAATTTGCTCAGGTTTAGGCATTCAAGTATCAACGTGGCACCTCAAGCTCACCTAGTGCTCTGGCGTTCGAATATAGGTAATTCCTCGCTTGCGCGGAATTCGCTCCAGCGTGAAAATTGTCGTAGTCCATCATTAAAAATATGTCGTATCCCATGAGTTGCATCGATTTCTCATCCAGCCTTTTGCCGTTTACCGCGGAAGACTGCCATTCGTAACTTAGACCTTCACGAAGGAAATATTTCTTATCCGGATCACTCGGACATAGAAAGACTTCATCAGAGTTTAAATACGATGAGAGCATTTCTTTCGCCGAAGGAAGTCCCTCCTCCCCCTCAGGAGGATTAGATGGTGTCATGGTGCATGATGGCAGATAGTAGTCGTAGCTTGACGCATACATTTCCACCGCTTGCCCTATCTGTCTCAGATTGTTGAGGCAAAATGTTTTGCGTCCTTTTGCCCTTATTTTCATGGTCACCGGGAAAAGCAGACCAGCCAAGAGAGCTATGATCGCTATGACCACAAGTAATTCCACCAACGTGAAGATCTTTGTTTTTCCTCGAATAATCATTCCAAGCACTCCATCATCCTTATCCATTCTTTCGCAAGAGGAGCAAAATCTCTCCTTTCGTCCGGAGAAAGATGGTTCAAGGCGCACTTGTTCAATGCTTCGAAAGCCTTTCTCTCCTCCATTATGGCAGCTCTTGCCTTTGCCTTTTCGTCTCCGGTCATCTGCTCGGCGGCTTGTCTGTTGAGTTCGGCCTCCTTGCGCATCTCGTCGAGAAGTTTCTTCCTCTTTCCCGGTTTCATTCCACGCCAGACTTCTATGCCTTTTTTTACGAAATTCTCAACAACCTGTTCGGTGATTTTGTTTCTCTCCGACTCCGGAAATGAGTCCATTTGTTTTTTTATGTGATCGTTAAGTTCGCGATTCTCGCCGCCTTTCCCTTGGAGATTCTGCATTCCTATCCTGCCTATGGCGTCAACAAGCTCTTCACGAGTCCATTCGTTCTTTTCCAAAATCTGCTCCGGAGTGAGAGCTTCTCTTTTTCCCGATATAAGGCTTGCAACAAATCCAAGAACAACGCATAAAGACAGAACTATGACAAGCGGAATTAATATGAATCTCGCACGGGTCGAAGAGCCCCACCCCTTTTTTGGAATATCTGCAACTTTTTTGTTCCTTAACATCTTTATTCAGAAGCGTCAGAAAACGATCCAGACACTTCTCCTCCTGTTTTTATCTTTTTTAACAATCCCTTTCTGTAGCACACGTAAATTAAAAAAAGCGTGCTGGACCAAATCGCTAGCCATCTTATCAAACCTTCAGCCCTCCACCAGTCTAATCCTATCGGAAGACTTGTCCTGACAAAAGGATACAGAATATACCTCGTTGATGAACGGTGGGTAAATATGTCCGCCAAAATATGCAGAAACCCGCAAAATGATACTCTCCAGTTGAAGAACAATAACCCAATAAAAATAGGAACCTGCAGTACAAGAGAATGAGAAAACGCGTACGATAAATTCGCATGTCCAAAGCAACGTCCGGCAAAGGCGACGATGTCAGGGTTCACCGCCACAACGCCGGCAAGACAAATCTGCCCAGTCCTCTCCTCTCCGAGAATACGGGACAATACGCAACCGCTTATGGAGTGAAACAATAAATCCATTTCTTAGAAATAAACCCGCTTTTGAAAAAATACCGTCGCGCGCGTCCAGAAAACAAACGTGCGAAATTCGCGCCAAAATCTCACTATTATATTGCTGAAAAAAAAGAAAATCAAGGTCAAGGAGAGATATTTGATTCGCGGGCAATAAAAAAAATCATTTTTTTTTGTTTTTGAACTTGACATTATTAATGCATTGTGGTATTATAATGCCACAATTAAGAAAAAGAGAGGCTGATTAAATGAACTCCATGATCAAGATAAGCGAAGCGGGTTCGATGGCGATACATTCTATGGCTCTTCTAGCGGGGCTTGGTAAAGACGAGAAAATTTCGACCGTCAATATTGCGAAAACTTTTGGAATTTCGAAAAATCATCTTTCGAAGGTAATGCAATCTTTGGTGAAGGCTGGTCTTGTGGAATCTGACAGGGGGCCTGGTGGCGGATTTAAGCTTGCGATTGCCCCTGAGAAGATAAGCCTATTGGATATATATATGGTTACGGAGGGTGGATTTTCTATGAAGAAATGTCTTCTTAACAAGAAGTTCTGTTTCGGGAAGGATTGTGTTTTGGGTGGGCTCCTGTCAAAAATAAACGAAGAGATATATGGATATTTGACCAAAACAAGGCTTTTGGATATAGCAATAAGAAGGGGGGATAAGAAATGAAGATGAAGCGAAAGATAGTAAAAATAGATCAGGATAAATGCACCGGATGCGGACTGTGCGTCAACGCTTGTGCCGAAGGAGCGATACAAATGGTGGACGGCAAGGCAAAACTTGTCAGCGATGTATACTGCGACGGACTTGGCGCCTGCCTCGGAGACTGTCCTTACGGAGCCATAAGCATTGAGGAGAGGGAGGCCGAAGTTTTCAACGAAAACGCGGTAAAGAATAGGCTTGCGGAGATCAGGAAGCCTGAAGTACAACATTCGGGCTGTCCCGGAATGAAAATGTTTTCAATGGAAAGAAAGACCGTCAAAAAGGGAGCGAGTCCGTCAGTTGAACCGGATTCCGAACTTTCCCAATGGCCGATACAACTTCATCTCGTTCCGGTTTCCGCTCCTTATTTCGAGGATTCTGATTTGCTTCTGGCGGCGGATTGCACGGCATTTGCTCTCGGATCCTTCCACGGAAAACTCCTTTCAGGAAGGAAACTTATCATAGCCTGTCCGAAACTGGATGACAGCGGAGAATACACTGAAAAGCTCTCCGCAATAATTAAAAAAAATAATGTAAAAAGCATAACTGCCGCTAGAATGGAAGTTCCATGTTGCGGAGGCATTGCGAATTTCGCAAGAGAAGCCAGGAGAATTTCAGGAAAAAATATTCCCCTGAAAGTGGTTGTCATAGGAATTGACGGTTCAATAAAGTCGGAAACCGAAGAATAACGATAAAATTAGGAGCATTGACATGAATGATCAAAATTTGGCATCGTCTCCGGCGAAATTAAAATCTCTCGTCGAATATTCTCCGAATTCAATTGTAAGCAGGGAGATAATCGACCGCGACAGCGGCTCAATGACCGCTTTTGCTTTCGATGCCGGACAAAAACTCAGTGAACATTCCGCACCTTATGACGCGGCAGTGTTTGTCATGGAAGGCAAGGGAATTTTTACGATAGCCGGCAAAGAAAATCTTGTGTCGGATGGAGAATTGATAGTCATGCCGGCAGATATTCCACACGCTGTAAAAGCGAAGGAAAAATTCAAGATGCTCCTGACAATGATAAGAAAGTAAAGTAGTAATTTTGTTTCAACAAATAAAAAAAACGGAGGTGTAGAATGTTTTGTTATCAATGCGAACAGACAATGAACGGAAAGGGTTGTGTGAGTTTTGGAGTTTGCGGAAAGGATCCTGATACCGCGGCGTTGCAAGACTTGCTTGTGCATGTACTGAAAGGCTTATCTCAGTATTCATCCAGGGCGGCTAAACTGGGAGCAACCGACAAGGAAATAGATCTTTACATAGTTGAAGGCCTGTTCAGTACGGTCACTAACGTGAACTTCGACCCAAAACGCCTGGAGGATATAATCCGCAGGGGAGCAAAACTGCTTGAGAGGGCAAAAGTCCTTTACAATGACGCGGCAAAGAAAAAAAATGCCAAAATAGAAGTCCTAAAGGGTCCCGCTGAATTCAAACTCGCGTCTGATTCGGCAGGAATAATGAAACAGGCAATAGAACAATCCGTTGATAAATCAATATCAGCGAACGGTTCTGATGTCGCTGGCCTGCAACAACTGATAATCTATGGATTAAAAGGAACGGCGGCTTACGCGGACCATGCGGCAGTACTCGGCAAGGAAGACTCCGAGGTATACAAATTCTTTGCTGATACCCTGAGTTTTCTCGCGGATAATCCGAAAGATATAGGACAACTTTTAGGGACAGCTTTGAAAGTAGGAGAGATGAACCTAAAAGTGATGGCCATGCTCGATGCCGCAAATACCGGAACATACGGTAATCCGGAACCGACAAAAGTGCGCATAACGGCTGTCAAAGGCAAGGCGATACTTGTTTCGGGGCATGATCTTAAGGACCTCTATGAACTACTAAAACAAACCGAGGGAAAAGGAATAAACATATATACGCATGGAGAAATGCTTCCTTGTCATGCTTATCCGGGCTTGAAGAAATTTAAACATCTCGCCGGTAACTACGGCGGAGCGTGGCAGGATCAGAAAAAAGAGTTCGATGAATTTCCCGGTGCCATCCTAATGACCACTAACTGCATACAAAAACCGAGAGACAGTTACAAGGGTAGGATTTTTACGTCCGGTCTTGTCGCATGGCCGGGAGTCGTACATGTTTCAAACAAGAACTTCGCTCCTGTAATCGATGCAGCTCTGAAAGCCGAAGGATTCAAGGAAACGGAAGCGGAGAAAACAATAACAGTAGGATTCGGACATAATGCTGTCCTAGGTGTGGCTGGTGCGGTAATAGATGCCGTAAAAGCTGGAAAGATAAAGCATTTCTTTCTGATCGGTGGATGCGACGGAGCCAAGCCCGGCAGGAATTACTACACCGAATTCGCGGAAAAAGTCCCGAAGAATTGTGTCATACTGACTCTCGCGTGCGGGAAATACAGGTTCAATAAGCTTGAATTCGGAGATATAGGCGGAATCCCGCGTCTGCTAGATTGCGGCCAATGCAACGACGCATACTCGGCAATAAAAATCGCCGTAGCTCTTGCGGAGGCGTTTAAATGCGGAGTCAATGATTTGCCTTTGTCCATGATACTTTCGTGGTATGAACAAAAGGCCGTATGCATACTTCTCACTCTGCTTCATCTTGGCATAAAGAACATAAGACTCGGACCAAGTCTGCCGGCTTTTGTATCTCCGGCGGCTCTTAACGTCCTAGTGGAAAAATTCAATATCATGCCAACGACGACAGCCGAGGAGGATCTCAAAAAAATTCTCGGATGAGATTATTGTTTTCCTAAGGTATAAAAAAAGGGACCGCCTGCGGGCGGTCCTTTCCGTTATTCACAAAATCTTTCATTCGTTATTATGATTCATTCCTTGAAACTTCAGCCTTGTGGAATTATATAATCCATCTTACATAAAAGCTGGG
Organism: uncultured Lentisphaera sp.; assembly: GCA_964638335.1. GTDB lineage: Bacteria > Verrucomicrobiota > Lentisphaeria > Victivallales > GWF2-50-93 > DYMC01. Next base: position 15,653 of record CAZXAC010000012.1, read on the forward strand.
GAACTTCTTTTGAAGGATCTTGACAAAAAAGAATTGTGGGATTTTTCCGGACGACTTAAGAGCGGGGATTTTTTTGTCCTCATTGAGATACCGCTTCCGCGTGAAAAACCGGAAATTCCAATATACGAAGCCATATTGAACAAGATGCAGTTGATCTTGTCTTCCAAACCGGGGATAAAAGCCGGAATCGCTTTTACAGATCATTCTGATGAGAAAATTTCCGACTTTGGCGAATTTTTCTCAAACCTTTCGGAGCAGACAAAAGACTCTTCGGTGATTTTTCTTAGTGGCAGAGGCAACAATCTGCAAAATATCGGTCAACAGCTCGACAGTCTCAAAAGGCTCAATATTAAAAACATCGTGGCGACTACCGGAGAGACATCCGGGATCCGCCCAAGCAAGCCAGCACAGAACAAAAACACGATGAAATTTGTTGACAGCGTTCATATGGCCGAAAGGATATCAACATTTGAAGGCGGTGGATTTTTTAACTGTGGTGCAGTAGTTAATCCGTTCAAATATTCAGCGGAAGAAACTTATACTCAGTACTACAAGCTGATGAAGAAATTCAAATGCGGGGCGTCATTCGCCGTAGTTCAGGCCGGATGGGATATGAAAAAACTCCAGGAACTAAGATGGTTCCTGGAAATGAGAGATTTTCATGCGCCGATGCTTGCCAGAATGATGGTGCTCACCCCAGAACTCTCAGAGGATATATTCTCAGGAAAATATCCCGGCCTGATAATGTCGGACGATATAAAAGATCTTCTGTTGAGGGAAAGCAAATATGGTTATGCGCAGTTCGCTTCGGCGCAGTGGAGAAGGTTGCAGATAATGACCGCCGGAGCAAGGCTCTTGGGATACAGTGCCGTCCAGATCGCCGGGGTGGAAAGGCCGGAACACGCAGAAACGGTGCTTGCGAAAATCGCAGAATCTCTAGATGAATTTAAAAGTTTTGACGATTGGAAGGTGGAATATCAGAATCATCTTTCAAGAGCGGAACCAGCGCCATTCCCGCACAATTACTACATGTTTGATAATCTCTTCCAGTGGCAATATCCCGAGGGACATTTGAAAATAAGGGAAGCTCGCGGATGTGAACTCTCCACTTTGGAAAAAATAAAATACAAGATCTGCTCTATTCTTTTTCCGAAGGCGCACAGGCAAGTCCCAGAAGAGCATTACTTCTCAAAGAAAATTCTTGTAGGTTGCCGTGGATGCGCCTACTGCAGGGTTTCCCTTACCCACTTTGTGTGTCCGGAAACCTGCCCGAAAGGGCTGGCAAATGGACCGTGTGGGGGCAGTTTCGCGGGAGGACTTTGCGAATTTCGCGACAGAAAATGCATATACTCCAGGGTATTCAGGAATGCCCTGTGGCGAAAGGAAAGCAATTCACTGGAAGACAGGAACATCGCTCCGATAGAGTGAGACAAGCAGACAGAAATCTCAGTTGTTTTCCTTAGCTGGGATTTTGTATTCTATCCTTTCCGTAACGATTGGGGAGGAAGCGGGCTCTTTGGTCTCTGTTTTGACATCATCGGACTTAATTCTACGGTCTTCCATTTTTATCAGCATCGCCCTGATGGTCTTGAGCTCTTCACTAAACGCCACAAATTTCTTGTTCAGCATATAAGCTATCTTCATGTCGAGATCTTTTTCGCGTTTTGTGAGAAGCTCTATAACGTAGCCTATTCCAGCGAGAATGAATCCGTACGCGGCCAGATGCACGTTTATCTCGCCGAATTCTCCCTGTACCAAGTATGAAACCCCTATCGAAAGAACCATGACTATGGCGAGAATTGAAAAAAGTATCATGAAACCCACCTCTTATTTGTGAAGTAACTGAACGGTAATATAATTTCTCCGTAATCAAATGCAAGATTAATAGTTCTCGAACACGGTCGCCTAAAAATTTTTAGAACGTGATCAAATGCGGTTTAGATGGGGCAGTACATCGGCCATATCTTTAGGTGGAGCCGATTCGAATTCAAGCAAATTGCCGTTCAAATCAGGGAAAGAAATAATCTGACAATGGAGCATCTGTCTTTTCGCCCCAAGCCTTTTAAAATCTTCTTCGTTAAGACCTTGACTGGCGAATTTTATATACAGGCTTTCGTCCGTGCCGTAAAGCTTGTCTCCTACTATAGGATATCCCATCGAGCAAAGAGATGCCCTTATTTGATGCGTCCTTCCGCTCAGTAACTCCGCTGATACTGCCGAGATCTTTCCGTTTGATGCGATTTTTCTGAAAATAGTCCTAGCCTTGACGGATTCACAGTTTGGTTGCGAAACCGAGAAGCTAAGTTTCTTGCGAACTACCCCGCCGTCAATACGATAAAGATAACCTTCCGCTGAGATGTCTTCCTCCGGGAATTCCCCAAACACGGCGGCGACGTATTTTTTTTGAACCAGTCCCATTGAACTAAATTTTGCGAATTTCGCGGCGGCTTTCTGCGTCTTCGCGATGACCATCAGACCGGATGTCTCCCTATCAAGCCGTGTCAAAATCCGGACAGTTTCGAGCCTTGCCTTCAGAAGCCACCATAGTGTATTTTTGAAAAATGGTCCGGATGGATGAACAGGGAGATTGCCTGACTTATCAATAATAAGGAAATATTCCCCATCGTGGACAATTCCGAAATTCGCATCCACTTCGGGTTCTTTAAAAGAGCTTACATCGTAGGAGACGATGTCTTTTTCAAGAAGTATATAATCCTTCTTTTCGGGTTTTTCATTGACCCTCAAAAATCCCTCGGAAATCCGTCTTTCCCATTCTTCGGAGGAATGATAGGAGAATCTTTCGGACAGAAAAGACAGCAGGGTTTTTCCTTTGGCGGATTTTTCTATTTTTACAAAAACTTTTCTGTCAGGCATGTCTTCCATTTTTGTTTATTCTTGCGAAGTTTAATTTTTCCGTCAAATATATATCGGAGATCTGGACTTGCCATAAAATCCTGTTTTCAATGAGATGGCAATCATGTGACTCGGATGGTACTTGAATTTGTGTGGAAGTCTTATTATTATTACAGCCCAATACCGAGAACGAGAAAAGGAATTTGAAAATGCTGCGAGAAGAAAAAGTTAGTTTAAGTTTGAATGGCGGGCAGAGATTTTATGTTTACGCGGCGTCGGGAGGAGACGAAAAATCAAGAGGGATTTATAGGTTTATTTTTGACGCGGATAGAGGGCAACTTTCGTCATCATCCCTGGTCTTTGGTGGGATTAATCCCCTGTTTATGGCAATTCATCCGTCCGGACGTTACATATACGCGACTTGTAACAAGCGCCCATTCGAAACCCCACATAAAGGAAGGATTTATGCGTTTTCAATTTCCGAAGAAAATGGAGAACTGGTTGAGCTCTGTGAAGTTTCATCCGCAGGCGACACTCCATGCCACATTTCAGTAGATAAAAAAGGACTTTGCTCTTTTGTCGCCAACTACAGTTCCTCTTCGGTCGCGTCATTTCAGATTTCTTCCGATGGCCGTCTATCGGAAGCGGTTTCTGTAATTTGTCATGAGGGAAGCGGAGAAGATCCAAAACGCCAGGAAGCTCCTCACCCACATTCAATGACCCCAGATCCGACTGGAAGCCGTGTTCTCGCCGCAGATTTGGGCTTGGATAAGATAATTTCTTACGGTTTTGATTCTGGAAGCGGAGAATTATTTTCAAGGGAATCCGCATCAACGTCCCTGGAACCAATTTCAGGCCCTCGTCATTTGTCATTTTCTCCAAATTCCCCTTTTGTGTATTCGGCAAATGAACTCGCAAATACAGTGACGGCATTTGCGTATAACTTGAAAAAAGGATCATTGTCGGAGATTCAAACGACAAAAACAATACCAAACGGATTTGAAGGAGAGACTTACGCATCGGAGCTGGCGGTTCATCCTTCCGGACGCTTTCTTTATGCTGCCAACCGAGGTCATGACAGTATCGCCGCCTTCAAGGTAAATTCTGAGGATGGAACGTTGAGATTTGTGGACGTCTTTAAATGCGGCGGAGCTTGGCCTCAACATTTTCAAATTGATCCTTCAGGAAACTTCCTTTTGGTGACCAATAAAAAATCCAATGAAATTAATATTTTTCGCATCGAACATGAAACTGGGGTAATTTCTGAGACTGGCAAAAAAGGACAAATTGAATCTCCGTCTTGTGTGTGTTTCAAGACGTACGATAAAAAAAATATCATTATGTAATATTTTCGGAGTGGCGACTTTTTTGTATTTTAGGATTTCCAATATATGGTCGTAGGTGTAATCAAAAACAAACAAGGAAGAAGTGATATAAAAATGAAAGTATTGATCGTTGGGGGGGCGGGCTATCTGGGAAGCATAGTTGTTCCCGTCTTGGAAAAAGAGTTTGATTGTTTTCATCTTGATTTAATATCGGTCAAAGGAGCAAAGAGACCGACAACGATAGCTGATGTGAGATCCGATGAGGCCGTTGTGGGGGCTGTTTCCGGAATGGACGTGGTGCTGTACATGCCTTTGGGCAGACAAAACAATCCCATGAGAGGAAGGACAAACGATCCCGAACATATTGGAGCGGCTTTCGATGTCAACGTTCAGGGCTTGTACCGATATCTTTCCCATTCTCTGAAAGCCGGATGTCAAAAATTCATATATGTCAGTTCAATGAGCGTATATTCGAACCTTAGCTCATATCCGGTTCCGCTCGACGAAAATACACCGGCGAATTCTTGGTTGGCTTATGGAATGAGCAAGCGTACGGGAGAATTCATATGCCAGTGCGCTTCTGAGAAATATCCTTCAGCAACTATCACTTCTCTAAGAATATTTGCCCCAATGAGCGAAGAAAAATGGAATATAAAGGAGCAAACCAAAAACCCCAAATGGGATGCTTGCTGTACCGGACCAAAGGATTCTAGACGGCTTTTCGTTGCTGCGGTGAAATTGGAAAAACCAGGCTTCCACATTGTGAATACCTGCGGAGATCCCGATGGGAAATTTTTCCCAAATGCCAGAGCAACTGATCTTTTGGGCTGGAAACCAGCAGGAGAATAAAGGTCTGCAAACAGGCGCATGAAAATCAAAGGAATGAACTTCAATAAAGGCGAACATGGATCGGGAGTAAAACTCGATACAAAAAATTATCCGATATCTGAACTCGCTCGGAGAATGTGGAAAATACTCAGCCCCCTGAAGTGGAGGCTCGGAGTCGGATGTCTTCTAATAGCGATCGCCGGCGGCATATACGGAATAATACCGCTTTTCAATAAGCTTCTGATAGACAAGGCAATACCGGAAAAAAGCATAAAACTTGCTCTCATCATTTCAGTTGCGTTCATAGCAACTCAGCTTGTAAGGCTCGCCATATGGTACATCGCAATGAGACAAATACTCCTAACCCAGGAAAAAATAACATATTCCATGAGGGTCATCGGATTCAGCCACTTGCAGGGATTGTCACTTAAATTCCACAATCGTTACCCGTCAGGATTCCTATATCAGTCTGTCTTCGGGAATGCTATAAATACCGTGGGCGGATGCATGCAGACAATATTCAAACAGCTGTCTCTTTACGTTACGGCAATATTCATAAGCCTTGGCGCATGCCTTTACATAAGCGTGCCTATGACCGTCGTGGTGCTTCTAGGCAGCCTTGGATATGTTGTAACAGTAAGATTTGCCGCTCCTAGGATATATCGCAGGACAAAAATAAATCAGGACGCACAGAACAGCATAACTGAATTTATAGTGGACCGTCTCCGCGGAACCAAAACAATACAGGCAATGTCCATGGAAGAACGCATGCAGGAGGATTTCGAAGACAGGATGTGGAGCACCCAGATGAAGTCGCTTTCAGTCGCAAAGGAAAGTTTCAAGCTCAGTCTGACAACCGAAAGCTGTGGACATATAACAACCGGAATTGTGATGGTGGTAGGGGCGTATTCCATCTTTGACTGGGGTTTGAGCGTGGGAGATCTTGTGGCATTCATTGGATACAAGGCGACATTCACTACGATAATTTCAACGTTCGCCAACGTATATGGTAATATAAGCAGTGCAAAGGCGGGAATGGATCAGCTGTTTTCCGTTTTGGAAACATCAAGCAACACTCCTGAAAAGAAGGGCGCCAAAATGCCCGACAAAATAACAGGTGAAATAGAGTTCAACGATGTAAGTTTTTCGTACGAAAAGGACAAGATGGTGCTGAAAGGACTGAATGTTAAAATCCCTCCGGGCCAAACCGTTGCGCTGGTTGGACCAAGCGGAGGAGGAAAGACCACAATTACAAACCTCCTGCTGCGGTTCTACGATCCAGACAAGGGCAAGATGCTTCTGGACGGGAACGACATCAGAGAGTTCCCCCTGAGACAGTATAGGTCCCTATTTGGGGTGGTACTACAAGATCCTTACCTCTTCAACGAAAGCATAAGGACAAATATGCTTTACGCCAACCCAGAAGCCTCAGAGGAAGATATAATATCAGCACTGAAACATGCTCAAGCGTGGGATTTCGTGTGCAATTTTCCGAAAGGCCTGGATAATGTAGTGGGAGAAGGAGGTTCTTCAATATCAGGAGGACAAAGACAACGCCTTGCTATCGCCAGATGTCTGCTTGGGAAAAGACGCTTTGTAATACTTGATGAACCAACTTCTTCCCTGGACATGGAGTCTGAAGACGCCATTCAACAGGCATTCGATAAACTCTTCGACGGCAGGACCGTCTTCATCATTGCTCACAGGCTTAGCACAATACGCAGAGCGGACCGGATTCTGGTAATTGGAGACGGAAACATAATGCAGGACGGAAAGTATGACGAGCTTGCAAATGCCGAAGGACCGTTCA
>CAZXAC010000013.1:0-22108 GCA_964638335.1 uncultured Lentisphaera sp.
TTTAAGAACAATAACTTATAGATTATTACTATCAAGTTAAGTTCTCATGAACCATCTCTGTTATTGTCACAGCCTCAATAATTTTCGCTAGAAACGAAAAACTTAAACAAAATAAAATTGAGGAAAAAACGGATCTGCCATCTGAGGATGGAATAATTCCAAGCCAAGATTCGGCAATAAAAATTGAAAGCGAAAATCCAACTCAAGAAGAGCCACAAGTTCCGTCTGCAGAAGAACCTCCTGAAAAGCTAACAGAAGGAGTCCCAAAACAGCCAACAGAAGCCCCAACCCCAGTACCTACCGAGCAGGCACATATCTCCATACAGCAAGATGAGCAAGATATAGAAAATTCGGGAGCGAACATAATTCCGATAATCACATATCAAGAAGGAAAAGAAAGCGCAGTCCTATCCGAGGGAAAAGGATTAACTCACAAACAAAGAGAATATTTTAATAGGATGATGAGCCTATTGGAAAATTATAAGTTCATTGTCGACGTCAATTTTTCTGGAGAGAATTATCGAAGAACATGGAGACATATGTTCATGAACGGCATGCGGTGCGATCCCGCTAGCGATATTAGAAGAATTGAGGAAAGCATCGAAAACTTCTCAAGCCCCCTTTCAAAGCAAAGCTTTCAGGGTGACTCAGGATTCCTAATTCTTCGGTCTCTTGAATTCGGGTTTAAAATGTTCCACGAAATGGATTTCAATGATATTGCCGCTTCCTTCAACGGCTGCCTGAAAAAATTCGACAAGGAAAACTGTTTCGCCGAACTCAGTTATATTCCTGAAAGACATTCCGATGAGATAACCGAAATTTCAGGGAATTTCTCCCTCGGAGAAGGATGTTATAAAATAAACAACATGAAAAAAATTCTCGTCAATATACCCTTTACTTATAATCCTAATAATCCTTCCAAAATCCCGATAATCCTTAGCGCCGTATTAGAAAACGTCCCGAAAGAAGGAGGAGTGGCAGTCAAATGGAAGGCCACGCTAAACATGATTGATCTCGAAAAAACTCCACAACACTTTCAACTGCTTTTTCTTATTACCAGGAAGAACAAAAAGAGTATGGCGAAGATTTTAATAAAACAAGGCCTTGATTTTTCAAAGTTGAAAGAATCCCCAGTTCCGGAAGAACTGCTTGATAAACCCTTCTATCTTAAAACCAGCATCAAGCATGATATTGTCAAAATGGAGATCGGAGACTCTTTCAGCTTGGAACATAAATTAGACAAATCTGAAAGATTCCTTTCCGCTCCCGAACTTATGTACCCGGAAATATTCGCTCCTGAGATGGATGTAAAAATTGTGGAACTAGAACTTTCAGGACAAGTTTTCCCGTACTGGATTGTCCCGAGGGCGGTAAGCTTTGACACCAAAAAGGCTGAGCAATTTTTTAGCAGAAAAATCGCTTCGGGCGATATCCTTCCATACTGAAAACTATCACAAATATCATCATGAAATACAAGTCCAGAATAAAAACAGTGCCTGTATATCCAGCTAATCTGCTAATAACGGGTAAAAAATGCCTCGTAGTAGGAGGAGGCAAAGTCGCGGAAAGGAAAATACCCAAACTGCTCGCAGGTGGCGCGTCAATCACAGTGGTGGCGCCAGAAATCAACCCGCTCATACAAAAAATGAGCACCTCGGGAAAACTTCGCACCATAAATGCGAATTTCGCGGAAGAATACCTGCAAGGACAATTCCTCGTTTTCGCCGCCACCGATGACAGATCCCTCAACAAAAGGATAATCGAAATATGCTCTTCAAAAAAAATATTGTCCTGCGCCGTCGATGAAAACTGGAAGCAAGGGGATTTCATAAGCCCGGCATCCTTCGAGAAAAACGGAATCAGCGTCGCGGTTTCAACACATGGAAAATCCTGCCGCAGATCCCGCATGATAAAGGAAATTATCTCAAGACATATCGAAATGCTTGATGACGCCCAGCTTGTGGTAATAGGCACAGACCACAATCATACCTCATTGAATGACAGGGAGAAAATATTCGATGGAAAAAATCCCGAACACGTGTGCCGCATGCTATCACATATATGGGGCTTGCACGAATTTTTCCTCTTGAACACATGCAACAGGACGGAATTGATCGCGGTGGCAAGCACAAAAAGTAAAGATCTCGAGGACATACTTAAAACCATCCTCGGATTCTCACTTGTCAAAAAAGAATCATTATACGTGAAATACGGATGGGAAGCCTTCTCACACATATCGTTGACAATGGCTGGAATGAAATCTCAGTCCGTGGGAGAAAGAAATATCTCCGGACAAATGAAAAAAGCAGTGTCGGAGGCCTTCGAAAAAACCTGGGCGGCTGGAATCCTGAGGGAATGCTGCGACAGTTGCCTGCACATATCAAAACACATAAGAAACGAGACTGAAAAAATCCTCAGTCCCATAGAAATACATGATCTGTGCGCGAAATTCGTAAAATCAAAATTCCATCCTCTGACAGACAAAGATATAATCGTCATAGGCTCAGGCGCAACAGCCATAAATTTCATCCTCTCAATAGATGAAAGGAAGAACCGCATAAAATGCTTCTTCCACAATTCACGTCCTGAAAAAATAAAAAATGTCGATTTCTTTCCAATCGGAGATCTGAAAAAACACATCAACTCAGCTGACATTATCGTATCCGCGATCTCATGCCCCTCCCCGATAATAACAGAAAAATACGCTCCGTTGATGCATTCAAAACACCGGATTGTTGCGATAGACCTTTCGTATCCTAGGAGCATTGACCCGAAAATTTCATCCATGGCGCCGAACCTTTCAGTATTTGATTTGGACTCCCTTAAATCGTGGCAGAGCTACCATATACCTGAAATCAGGAAGGCCTTCCGCATCTCCCAGAAGATCTTGTCGGAACACAGGGACATGTTTGAAAAGCTCATGCACAGCTTCCGTGGAAGCAACAGATCTGGAGGCTTCGAAAAAAAATGAATTCAGCCTCAAAAACAATACTCATGGGAGCAAGAGACAGCAAGCTTTCAAGGGTTCAAACTGAACTCGCCGTGGCAGAATTAGCAAAACTCTTCCCCTCAATGTCATTCAGAATGATATTCCTCTCTTCCCCTGGCGACAGGAACAAGGAACTAGATCTCAGATCAAGCCCCGACGATTTTTTCACCCGCGACCTAGACGACGCCGTAGAGAAAAAACAAATTGACTGCGCCGTACACAGCGCCAAGGACCTTCCGCCATCCCCAAGAGAAGGCCTAGATTGGTTTTTCCTCCCTTGTTGTGAAGACATGAGGGACGCAATAGTAATGCCGGCAAAAAAAACAAGCCGGGGAAAGGGCGTTCTCCGCATAGGAGTAAGCAGTGAAAGAAGAGCAAAATTTTGTCTGAAAAAATTCCCCAATGCAAGGATTCTCCCAATAAGAGGCAATATCGAAGAAAGGATTGCGAAACTTGATGCCGGCGATTTTGATATGATAATCTGTGCGGCGGCAGGACTCAAAAGACTCGGGCTCGAACAGCGAATATCGGAATACATCCCGCTCGAAGAATTAGCAGTTCCGGATGGACAAGGCCGCTTGGCAATCACATTCAAAAGCGGAAATCCTCTCTTCTCCAAAATTAGAAAATTCTTCATCCATCCTGTTGTCTTCGCCGGCGCCGGCCCCGGAGATAAAAAACTCATCACCCAGACCGCCAGGGAGGAAATCCAATCCTGTGACGTCTGCCTGCACGATTCCCTCGCTTCAGATGAACTTCTCAGTCAGCTCAAAGCTGGAGCAAGAGCCGTGCACACCGGGAAACGCGCCGGACAACATTCCATGAAGCAGGAAGAAATCAACATAATGATTGCGAATTTCGCAAGACAGGGCATGGCGGTACTTCGCCTCAAGGGCGGAGACCCTGGAATTTTCGGACGTCTCGCGGAGGAGACGGCTGTACTTGACAGCCTCGACCTGCCTTTCAGGGTTGTCCCCGGAATAAGCAGTCTGCAGGCCGCGACAAGTTCTACCGGAATGCTTCTGACACGCAGAGGATTGTCGAGAGGCTTCAGCGTGTTCACCCCGAGAAAGGCGATAAGCGGAGATTGCGAAATTCCATCAAAAAAGGAGTTCAGCAGCATGCCCGCCGCCATCTTCATGGCCAAATCGGAGCTGGAAAAACTCTCGGATCAGCTTATCCGCACTGGCAGGAAACCGGATGAGACTGCAGTAATAGTCTTCAACGCAGCTTGCATCGATGAAATAATCATCCATGCAAAACTTTCAGAACTAGGGAACTTGACTAAAAAAACAAAAAAAATCACAGGACCGGGCATTGTACTCTGTGGAGAAAATTTCGATAAACGGTTTCTATTTAGGAAAAACGGTCTGCTGGAAGGCAAAAAAATTCTTCTTACCTGCTCAGAAGAAATGGGAGAAAAGGCGTCGAGGGAAATTCTGCGCCTCGGAGGAATTCCGATCTCAATGCCAATGATAAGATTCGAAACTTCTGCCGACACCGGAAAATTGTTTTCAGGATCCACTCCATTGATTCTTAAATACAATTGGCTTGCAATAACCTCGCCAGCTTCGGCAAGAATATTTCTAGACTCCGCTGTAAACGCTAGATTCGATCTTAGAAGACTCCCCCTCATAATGAGCTCCGGTCCCGAGACATCGAAGGAGCTTGTCGCAAGGGGAATATTCCCGGACATCCAGGCAGAACGCGATTTTGGTAGCAAGGGACTTGCGGAAATCGCAGTCAGAAAATTGAAAAAAGGCGAGAGGGTCGCAAGGCTGGTATCAGACAAATCGTTCAAGAAAATGACCGCCGAACTCCGGAGAGCTGGAATTTTGGTTGATGAAATCGTACTCTACAAAACTATTCCAGTCAATTATAGCACCCTACCCGAATTTGATGCCGTTTTCTTCGCAAGCCCCTCCGCGGCGGAAAGCTTCAAAAATAACTTTGGAAGTACTGCGCTGCGTAAAAAAGATGTCGTCGTACTCGGAGATGTCACCGCAGATGCGCTGAAAAAAATATTCAAGAAAATAGGAAGATTGGTAGTCCCGGAACAGTCCAAGGCTGTCCTAGCAATCCAAACTTACGCACTCCAACTCGTTTCAAAAAGCTTATTAGCCACAGATTAACACAGATTTTCACCGATTAGGTCGGGACTGCAAAAGACTAACTACGAAATATTTATAAAGCCGAAGGCATGACGCGAAAGGTGCTAAAATTTGGATTTACCACCAAAGCAGAATTGAACTACAGTTTACAAAGAGCATGAAAAAACCCTAATGTTTTGCCATGCGCACATCAAACTGCTTGTGCCGATGCATTAGCACGGCGTGGCGAATTAAAACTCAGTGCCCAGTCTGAATCTTCGATGTGGCTGGCAAATTTTGTGATTTTGCGCCAGAAAATGAATTTTATTCCGCGTCATTTAGCATATTTCGTAGTAAAAAAGTCTCGAGCTTTAGCGATAATCCGTCTCGATCTGTGGCTACAGAAACTGGCTGAATAGTGAAGGAAGGATAAGCCCACCGAGAGCTGAAGAAAAAATTATACCCGGGTAGAATACTGTACTAAGTTTTAATTATAAACATCTTACACCTAAAAATTTTCACGCCATAAATGTAATATTTAAATGATAAAATTTCCCCAATTAGTGAATAGCTTGGAATGGCTCCGATGATTTTTCCTCTTGCTTCTTCATGCTCTTCAGCTTGGAAAGATAGGCAGACAAAAGGCTTTTGAAGAGTTTTCCATGGTTCGGGACTCGGAAATGGACAAGTTCATGGACAATTACATGGTCAATAAATTCGGTCTTCTCGTCAAGCAAGGCTGAATTGAAGCTGAGGAAACCGTTTGGTGACAAAGATGCCCACTTGTTTTTCATCGGGCAGACGCGTATGCATAAAGGTTTTACCCTGATCTTCTTGGACCATCTCATAACAAGGTTCTTGAATTCTGTTTTCTGCAAAGCGTTCATATATTCTATCCGAGAAGTTTTTCGGCCATAGCGATCATTTTCTCCTTTCCGAGTATGGGGAAGAGAAACTTGTAGAGTCCGGCTTTAAGTTGTCGCAATTCCTCGGGATTGTGCTTGAAGTTGGGGAATCTGTCGAAGAGATTTTTAATTATCGTGGCATTTTGAGATGGAAGCTCCATCCCTTCCGTTTTTAGCTTCCAATAAAATCCAAAAGTATCCTCATCGAGCCCGGAACTGAGTCGTTCGCTTTTCGCGGTCAAATAGTCCCCTACCAGCGTTTCAAGCCTTTTCAGTGCGGTCTCGGTGGATATCTGTCTTTCCTCGAACGCCTCGACTACGGCTTCTGCGCGTTCTCCAATCTCCCTGAGATAAGGAGCGTCCTTGGCATCTTCAGAAAGCTTCTTCCTTATGCCGATGACAAGATTGATGATTTTGCCTTTGTCCGACTTCCCGGAGTGTGTGATGGCTTTTATGGTGTCTTCATTGATTTCGACCGTGGGAAGAGTTTTTTCAAGCCCAAAGGACACCGCTCTTTCACGTATGAGTTTCTCGGTTTTGCCGGTTATATCTCCATAGATGAATTCTTTTTTCGAAAATGCATTTCTGATCATCTGCGCCATTGCCGACAGTCTGGCGAAATCATCCATGTAGTCGCGGAGTTCCGGCGCTGGCGACAATATCTCATATATCGTCTCCAATTCCTTGTGGAGCGCAAAGAAGTCATCTCTTTCCTTCTTGTCGGAAAATCTGGCGAGAATTTGTTCGACGGCCTTGTCGTCCATCGAACCGCTACAGAATTTAAGATATTTCTTTGCCTCCCTGCCCATCAGTATCCGAAACCTTGCAAAAAGAACATCCACGCCCTCGATAGCGCCCTCGATCACATCCGAGTCGAAAGCCATTGCCTTCTCAAGATTGTCGAATATCCCTACAAAATCCACAACAAGGCCGCAGGTTTTTCTCTTGTTCAGATCCGATTCATAAGGCCTGTTCACCCTTGCAATGGCCTGTAGCAACACATGGTCGCGCATCGGCTTGTCCAGATACATGCAATACAAGACCGGCGCGTCAAAACCGGTAAGCAGTTTGTCCGTGACAATGAATATCTTTGGCATTGAATCTGGTTTTGGAAAGAGACGGCGAGCTTTTTTCTCGTCCTGTTGCGAAATCTGGTGCTTATGGACAAGCGGCAGTTTTTCGCTGTCATTCTGGGATGCCGTGTATATCGGCATGGAATATTCCGGAGGCAGCAGCTTGTCGAGCGCCTCCTTGTAGAGTGCGCAGGCCTCCCTGTCAACTCCCACGAGGAAGGCCTTATAACCCATCGGTTCGACATTTTCCCTGAAATGCCCCGCCACGAACTCTGCGACTTTCGCAATCCTGTCCTTGGACTTCAGGAAGTTTTTAAGCTTCATGGCTCTGTCGAGTATCCTATTGAGGTCGTCCACATCGCTTACGCCCTCCGCATCCGCAAGCGAAAGGAACTCCTTCTCGAGCTGTTCCCGCGGGACTCTGATCTCATTGGGAGCCAGTGCGTATTTCAAGGGAAGAGTCGTCCCGTCGTCTATGGATTCACGGATCGAATATTTGTCGAGATAGCCCTTGTCGTCCTCCTTCCCGAAAACTTTGAAAGTCCCCTTTCCATATGCGCTCTTGTCTATTGGCGTCCCGGTGAATCCGATCATCGTCGCGTTGGGAATTGCAGCTACAAGGTAGTTGCCCAAGTCGCCGCCCGTGCTCCGGTGGGCCTCGTCTATAAGGACGAAAATATTGTCCCTAACGTTCGCATTCTTGGGGATTCCATCGAACTTGTGTATCATCGAAATGACAAGCCCTCTGAAGTCCGACTCGAGGAGCTGTCTGAGATTCCTCCTGCTGTTCACCGACTCGATTTTTATGTCAAGAGACTGCATCTCGCCGAGAATCCGCTCCACCCATCCGGAGAGCTGGCCTTCCAGCTCGTTTCGGTCTATCATCAGAATGACCGTGGGCTTGCCGAACGCATCCTTCTGCTGGAGGATCATGCGCGCTGCGGTGATCATGGTGAAGGTCTTCCCGGAACCCTGAGTATGCCATATCAGGCCGGTTCTCCTGCTTTCGTCCATGCAGCGTCCAAGTATCTTTTCTATAGCCCGGGACTGATGCTGGCGCAGAACGGTCTTACGCAGTTCATCGTCCTTGTAGTAGAACAATATCCATTCCTTGAGCATGAGCAGGAAATTTCGCCGGTCGAAGAATGTTTTCACTTTGTTTTCAAAGGAATTTCCAGCGGCGGAGGACGCAGAGTCGGGCTGAGAATTTTCATTTTTCTTGTCGCCTTGCGGCACTTTGCGGTTAATGTCAAGCTCCGTCCCCGCTTTCCATCGGAAGCTGTTTTCCCCGTCAAGACACCAGGTGACACCATAGAGGAACTCGATAAGGGAGGTGATATTGAATAGCTGGGCACTCGTGACCAGTTCCGGCGTCTCACGGTGGTATCTGCGCATCTGGAGCAGAGCCTGATCCATGCCATCCTGCTTCTTGGCGCTTTTTGTCTCGACTATCGCAACCGGAATGCCGTTTATGAGGAATACGATATCCACCCGATTCGTGTTTTGCCCGTTGGTGAAGCTCCACTCGTCGGTCACATGGAAATCATTGTTGTCCGGGGTCCCGTAGTCTATGAATGCAATGTTCCGTTGGCGCTTCTCTCTCTGATCGAAGATACTCTTCTCTCCCCGCATCATGGCGAGAATTGAGGCGTTGCCCTCGATGTTGTTGCGCTCGGACTCTATCCTGCGGATAACTTCGTTCACATTCTCGTCCGTTATCAGCCCCGAATTGAACTTCTTCAGCTTCTCAGCAAGAATCTGGGAGAATATCATTCCCGACTCGCCCTTCCGCATAGAGCGTGCGTCCGAGGAGGTCAAATAGCTCCACCCCGCCTGCTCAGCATAGCGGATCAAAGGCTCTTGAACTGTGTTTTTTTCGGATAGCATCATTCCTTTCTCAAGTTATCCTTGCATTGCGCAACTTCGCGTCCATTGCGGTAAAAAATCTTAACCGCGGAGTTCGCAAAGAGGCGCAAAGTTTTTATACTCTGACATCCTTCGCATCAATGTCCAGTTCATCCACCCGTATCTCACCGGTCATCAGCTTGTTCAGCGTCGTCCTGAACAAATCCTCCAAGGCGGATTGCTTGGTGTCATTAAATTGTCTTTTTCGAGCCACAGACTATAGATTTTAAAATTTCCACTTGAATAATTTCCCCATGGAACAATATTATGGACGAACTTGATTCATTTTAGTTCGTTTTTGTCGCCGGAAGTTGGGCTTTCTTGTCCCGACCGCGGGTCTAAGACCGTCCGGCGTTTTTCTTTTTCCTCCCTTATCACTTTTAATCCGCTGACGAGCATGCTCCCTACTTGTTGCTTGAAAAAGCACTCTTTCAGAGGAGCGAACCAAGGCGCAACTTCAGGATGAGCCGAAAATCTGAGCCCGACTATGCTTGTCACAAAATCAGCGAGTTGTAATCCGATGTTGTTGGACTGGGAAATGGCAAAGAAGGGAGTCTTTATAAGCCTGTCCATACTCAATCCATAAGGACTTCGCAGAAAAAAATTGGTTATTGCTTCAGAATTCTTCTTGTTTATGCTGAACTCTCTATCGTCGAATATGAGCTTGGCCATTTTATTCTGATGGCTTGTGTGCATGAACATCTGAATTCTTTCAAAAATATAACGGAAGGTAATGTCAAGGGAAGTGACATCATCGCATGCGAATTTCTGCATGTTCTTGCTAAAGCACACGCATCCGAAGACTTTCAAATTCTTCGCTCTAATATACTCCAAAATATCCGTGGCTAAATTCAAGTTCTTGGATTCTATTCCCCTCTTGGCGAGTTTGAACACATAGTTTTTCAGAAGCTCCTTGCCTTTTATCTCATGCTTCGAGGCAAACTCATATCCGAAACGCTTTACCTTGAGATGGAAGATGTCGTTTGCGACATTTGTCAATTCCTCCTCAGGAATAGCAATACCACAAAGTGCACCCAACGCCAAATGGTCTTTTTTCAAATATGTCCTAAATGTTTCGTCAAAAAATACAAGCATAACATCATTCCTTTCTCAAATTATCCTTAGATTGTGCATCTTCACGTCCATTGCGGTGAAAAAATCCTAACCGCAGAGATCGCAAGAGGCGCAAAGTTTTTATACTCTGACATCCTTCACATCAATATCCAGGTCATCCACCCGAATCTCACCAGTCATCAGCTTGTTCAGCGTCGTCCTGAACAAATCCTCCAAGGCGGACTTATGGGATTCATTGACTTGTAATTTAGAATTTACTGAATCGATTGTGTCAATAATATTATTTTGATACTCCATCGAGTCCGGATAGTAGACAGGAATTGTTGCTGACATGCTTGCGTTGTAAACATTATTGATGGAAGATACGTTCTTATTCTGTAAAAAAAACTTTCGCTGTCGGGCAAGAGTCAAATAATAGTATAAAAACTTATCCAGAATTCGTCCTTTTGTTCTAAACCTAAGTATAAATGATGAATATGTGTAATCCCCTTCCAAATTGAAATATGCTGTTTTCCCTACATGTGCTTGACTTCCGCTTCTCCAGTTAAATAGAACATCACCTTTCTTAAGCAATAACTTGTCTTGTTTATTATTAGGGACATCATAATATCGCAGTGTCAAAAGATTAATCTTCCCATCGCTAGTGATATTAATATTCGTCAATATTGGCATCCCAATTGTCGGATCTTTAGCATTTGCAACAGCGGCTTGAACACCATATTCAATATCTGCTTCCTGTCCCAAGATGCTCACCTCCCAGCTTTGTGGGATTTCGCCGATGGGGGTCATTTTTGTTTTTTCGCCGTGTAGTCCGTGGGTGAAGACAAAATCCATCGTTGATTTCTTGAGTTCCTGCAGGGATTTGATGATCTTGTCTTGTATTAAAATTGCATTCTGCAATTTTAATAAAATTGCCGCAATCTTCTCCTGCTCGAGAAGAGGGGGAAGAGGCATTTCGAGAACACTTAACCTAGAACGCGACAGATTTGGAATTGTTGTTTTATTGCCAGCTCCATCATAAGTCCCTAGTTGGGTAAAGCCAGCTTGAAGCCAAAACATAGCAAAATATGGAGAAATATTACTTGTCATTCGTCTAATACGATGAAGATGGTTCTGATAATAGCAGTCTTCTATTTCTCCCTGCCATATTGCAGTACGTCCTATGTCACCGCCTTCACATACAAGCAAGTCTCCAGGCAGCAAAGCCAACGTCTTGCAGTCATCTTCTGAAAAATCCATTTCATCCAGTTTTGAAAAATCAAGCCTTCCCCAAAAAACATTTGAAGTTCTAAGGAATGATTTCTGATTCAGTCCAGTTTGTTTACGAGACGACAATGACTTGCCCTGTTTAATCTCGAAAACATCTCCAATCCTTTTTTTCTGCCAAGTATTTGCTAAGTTTATCATAAGACTCCTGCCCCTTCACCCTTTTAAAACACTCATTTTTCATTTCCTTTGCGTTTCTTTGCGTCCATTGCGGTAGATATTTTCACCGCAGAGTTCGCTAAGGGGCGCAAAGTTTTTATTCATACTGTAAACCTTCATTTTCCTTGTGGGAACATCATAGGGACTGAGAATTTTATTCTTGACTGGGATGTCTGTCCTGAGGCCGACTGTCCTTGGCTGCCTAACGCCAGCCCCGCGACGACAATGCCTATTCCGCCTTTTGTCCCTTTCGATTCGTCAACTTGAACTGCCACATCAAAATCCACGACCTGAACAAGGCGGTCAATTTCCTTGTCTTTCCTCAACGTCCCGAATATTTGCGGACGCTGTCCGCTTGCAGGATAAATATTCACCGGATTAACTACCGCATCTGTCTTTTTCAACTTGCTGTTGGCATCCATCATCCCATTCGAGATTTGCACGAGACTTTCGCTTATGAATTCCTGTAGGTTCATATTTTCCTCCGTTTAATTTACCATTCTTTTGGTTTGTGGACGAATTTCCCGCTTGGGAGTTGGACTTTTTCTGGGAATTGATATTTTGCATATGATTCGGCGGAAAAAGCAAAAGAGTCTGAGCTGACTTTTACAAGTTCCTTGTTTTTGCGGCCAAAAGGGAAAACAAAAATCAGTTTTTTGTCAGGATACATTCGTGCAAATGTTGACGAGACTGGGCGCAAATCTGTGTCGCCAGTCATTATCACGGCGACATCGAAAAGATCATTTTTTGCTCCCTCTAAAACAGCGCAGGCCAGAGCCACATCTGTTTCTTTTTCTTCATGAGCGACGAATTTCTTGCCTGTTTCTGTCTCATACACATCCTTTTTCTTGAAGTGGCTTTCTATAACCTTTACACCTGATGCCGTGAGTGCGCGAGTGTATGCTTTGTGTCGTGAAATCTTGTCAGGTTTTTTATACTCGAGATGATAGGCATACGCTGTAAAGTATTGGATGCCGGCGATTTCGGTATCATTGCCTATCAAATACAGATGATTTCTGCATAAGGACGGTATATCAAGCCATTTCAAGGAGATGCCAGGAAGAATTTTCTGTGCGAAGCAGATGGAGTGGTATAAGTTGAATCCGTCTATGAAAAGGAAAACTCTTTTGGTGGGGGATTTATTCATTCAAGCCCCCAAAGTCGGAGTTGAGCCGGTGAAAATAAAAAGCCCACGGATCGTAACCCGTGGGTGGCTACGCGACCTTGGAACCAAGTCCAAGGATCATCGTAGGGATGATTTTGCCACAATATACGACCGCTTCCGAAAATGTCAACAAGAAAAAAAAGACCCGCCGGAATTGAGCGTGCCAGGCAGAGGCTCGGCGGGTATGCTGACATTATAATACCATTCGTAAGTTGTTTTACGATTCCGTCAAAGATTTCTTCAAAAAATATCTTCATACCTTTGCGCCCTTGGCATCTCCACGAGAGTTATTTCCGTCATCTGCCATCTGTCGTCTGCCCTCTGCTAAAATCCCATCTGCTTGAAAATCTTCTTCACATCCTTGTCAATCTTGGCTGCATTTGCTTCCAGAGCATCCAGTTCGGCGAGGATTTCTGGAATTGGCCTGTATTCGGTCTTCTCGCTCGTGTCTATGTAGCGTGACGGAGACAGGTTGTAGTCGTTTTTGGCCGCCTCCTTGTCCGATATCACTTTTACGAATTTATCAATGTCCTGTCCCTTTATGAAGGCCTGGGCTATCTTTTTGATGCTTTCCTCAGGGATGTAGTTTTTGGGACTCCCTTTCTTGAATTCGAGGCTTGCGTTCACCAGGACGATCTTCCCTTTGCGCGCCAAGACCTTGTGCCTGTTCAGAATGACAATGATCCCCGCCGCGGTGGTGTTGTAAAAAAGGTTGTCAGGGAGAAGTATCACGCCCTCTACAAGGTCATTGTCCACGAACCATTGTCTTATTTTCGCCTCCCGATCCTCGTTTTTTGAACCGCTGCCGCGGGTGACCGCCCCGGTGTCGAGGACAACAGCCGCGCGTCCGTTCTGCTTCAACGAGGCCGCAGTATGCTGCAGCCAGGCCCAGTCTGCCTTTCCGGAGCTAGTTCCTCCGCGAGTTTCGAACCTGTCGAAAGCATCGTTTTCATAGGTGCTGGTCTCGAAAGGCTGATTCCACATTGGATTGGCTACGACAATATCGAACTGCCTGAGTTTTGAATCAGACTCCCGGAATTTCGGATTTGTCATGGAGTTCCCGCGGACGATTTCCCCCTCCATGTCGTGTATAACCATGTTCATCCGCGCAATTGCGTAGCTTGAGCCTGTGAGTTCCTGTCCATAAAGCTTCAATGGTCTGCTGACTTTCAATTCGCGCTCCTGGAGCGCCAGCTCGCATTTTATGAGCAGACCAGCGGAGCCGCAGGCATAGTCGTAGACTTCCTCGCCCTGAGCCGGACGCATCATGTAGGCCATTAACCAACCCACCTCGGTCGGGGTGAAGAATTCTCCGGCGCTCTGCCCTTGCCCCTCTGCGAATTTTCTCAAAAGGTATTCATAGCAGCGGCCAAGGAAATCGGGCTCGACATCGTAGAGCCCAAGTCGGTATTTCGGATCGGACAATTTTTCGATGATGCCTGAAAGAGCTGAGTCGCTTATCTCCCTTTCCCCGTTTCTGACTTCATTGTAGTCTATGGTGTCCAAGACCCCGCTGAGGTCCTTCCTAGGGTCGCCTGTGTTCGCCTTGACGACAGCCCTCATTGCCATCGTGAGATGTTCTCCGAGGGTTTTGGGATCCTTGTCCTTCGGCCATTTGAAATTTTCCCTTCCGCTGACGACAGGCCAGCGGGATTCCGGAGGAATGTAGAATCGGACGATGCTTTTGTCGGCATCAACTATCGAAAGAGCCGTCTGCCTGTCCCCATAGGTTTCCGCGAGCCTTTCGAGCTCGTCTTCAAATACATCGGACAGCCTTTTCAGAAAGACTATCGGCAATATGTAGTCCTTGAACTTTGGGGCGTCTTTTTCCCCTCTGATCGAACATGCCGCCCCCCATAGCATCTGCTCCATGGCTTTTGTGCTGAGAATGTCCGCCCTCTGGCCTCTTACTTTTTTAGGGGTAGTTCCTTCGCCTGCTTCCGCCTCGGTATTTTCAACTAGCTCCATGATCGCCCTTTTTGCCTTTCCCTGTGGCAGGCTTTTTCCGTTTTCCCAGCGGTTCAGGGTAGAAAAAGCTACTCCAAGCCTTGAAGCAAGCGTTTCCTGTGTTAGATTCAGTCTTTGACGGAGGCCGACAATAAGTTCCGAAAAATTTCTGTCTTCCATAGATGAATTCCTGTTTTGATATAAACACTATAGCGTTTATATCTATATTTGCAAATAAAAAAAGAAAAAAAATACTTGTTGTTAAAGATCTCGTTGTTTAAACTAACAACTAAGATTGCAAAAACCGACCTAGTACGAACGCAACTGTCATTCTTCTCCAGCTCCAGAATGTTAATACTCCACAGCAAGAAAGTTCATCGTCGATTGATTCCTGCAAGACATAGGATTGTCTTTCCGAATGATAGAGCCAAAACGATTGTTTTTCCTGAAAAGAATTCTTATATGTGGTAATTTTGCGGTTCGGGCGATAAAATGCAGGTAAATACTAAGCTTATTAGCCACAGATTAACACAGCTCTCCACTAATTAACTACGAAACGCACGGAAGAACGCGAAAATTGGGATTTCACTAAGATAAAAAAGGTCTCTTTCAGATCTCTCCCTTTTAGCGGATTTCCGCGCCTTTCGTAGTTAAAAAAGTTTGAGCTTCAGCAATAATCTGTGCCTATCTGTGTTCATCTGTGGCTAAGATGAATCTCATTTGAATATTTTTTTCAGTGCGGAGAGGATTTTCTTTTGGAAGAATGTGATTTGTTTTTCGTTATGCGCCGCGGATATGAATGCCACTTCAAACTGGGAAGGCGGCAGGTAGATCCCGTCAATGAGCATCAGACGATGAAATTTTGCGAAATTCGCAACGTCACATTTTTTTACATCAGAGAAATTTCTCGGGATCCTTTTTTCTCCGGTGAAGAAGATTGTGAACATTCCTCCCATGCACGCGATTTTTATTGGATATTTTCTTTCCAGTTCCGATACATAAGAACGCAGACTCGATGCAAGTTTCGCAATTTTCGGATAAGGATTTTCATCCCGCAGGATTTTGAGCGTGGCAATGCCCGCCGCCAGGGAGATGGGATTTCCGCTCAGAGTCCCAGCTTGATAGACTTTCCCGCTTGGACTGAGATTCTCCATTATCTCCCTGGATCCGCCGATAGCACCAAGCGGCATGCCTCCTCCAATTATCTTCCCGAGAACATATATGTCAGGGCTTATTCCAAATAATTGACCGCAGGTACCCGGATGCAGACGGAATCCGCTTATCACCTCATCGAAAATGAGCAAAGTCCCGTATCTGGAGCAAATTTCGCGAAGTCCACAAAGAAAGCCTGTCTCTGGATTTACCAATCCCATGTTGCCAGCCACTGGCTCAACTATCAGTGCGGCTATTTTCTTTCCTTGTTTCTTGAAAAGATTTTCAACAGCATACAGAGAATTATAAGGAACGGAAAAGCTGTCTGCCACCGCTCCACGGGTGACTCCAGCGGATGAAGATATTCCAGCCGTCGCAAGACCGCTACCAGCCGATACTAGCATTGAATCACTGTGCCCATGATAGCATCCATCAAATTTAACAATCTTATCTCGTCCGGTAAAGCCTCTGGCGAGACGCAAGGCGGTCATTGCCGCCTCCGTTCCGGAACTAAGCATTCTCGACATTTCAATATCAGGAACTAGGTAGCGGATCAAAGCGGCCATCTCAATTTCCCTCGGAGAACAAGCTCCAAAACTCAATCCGTCTTTTGCGGCGCTGCTTACTGCTGCGACGACTTCCCTTCTCGCATGGCCGAGGATGAGCGGTCCCCAAGAACCGCAAAAATCAATGTATTTTTTTCCATCGGCATCGAATATGAACGCACCTTTGCCGCGGACGATGAAGGGCGGACTGCCGCCTACTGCCCCGAACGCTCTTACAGGGCTGTTCACCCCACCGGGAATCAGCGCCTTAGCACGGCTAAAAAGATTTATAGATTTTCTAATACTGCACCTTAAAACTACGAAACACGCTAAAGACACGAAATAAATTTTAATAAATCTTCCAAGCAGGAAGATATCACTGCAGGCAATAGTTTCTATTCTGCAATTTTTTTCGCGTATTTGGCGCCTTTCGTAGTTCCTTTCTGGTTTACAAATCTTTCATACTCTAGCTTTGGATAATGTCCGAAATTAACTAGAAGCCCAAGTTGAAGATTGCTGGATTTCAAATAATTGATTATCTGCGCGCGGTGTTCGTCACTAATATCCTTCACAGCCTCTAGTTCCAAGATAATCTTGTCAAAACACAAAAAGTCAGGAACATAGTGGTGCTTCAGCTTTTTCCCTTTGTATTCGAGATTCATTTCTGGTTGTTCTATAAATGGTATGCCAGAATCTTTAAACTCAATGGCAAGACATTCCTGATAAACGGCTTCGAGAAAACCATGACCTTTGTCTTTGTAGACTTCAAAACAGGCTCCAATTATTTTAAAGCTTTCATTTTTGAAAATCAATTCCGACATAAATCCTCCCCGTAACCACGAAACACGCTAAAGGCACGAAAAATAGATTCTAACAAATCTCCCGAGCTTGGAGGCTTCAGTTTAGATTGCATTTCTTGATCTCCAGTAATTTTAGCGTATTTCGCGTGTTTAGTAGTTCCTAATCTGTGGCTAAACTCTTGTAGTCGGAGGCCCAGTAGCTTATGATGATGTCCGCGCCGGCCCGGGAGATGGAGACAAGTGATTCCCTTGCCATCTGGTAAAGGTCGCCCCAGCCTCTTTCCGCGCAGGCATGTATCATGGAATATTCTCCGCTCACGTTGTATGCGGCTATCGGAACCAGCGTCCTGCGTTTGAGTTCCGATATCACATCGAGATATGGGAGAGCCGGTTTCACCATCAAAATATCGGCTCCCTCCTTTTCATCTTCCAGAGATTCCCTTATTGCCTGGGAAATATCTGATGTAGGAAGCTGGTAAGATTTTCTGTCGCCTGTTTTCGGCGCCGATCCTGCCGCATCGCGGAATGGACCATAGAATGACGATGCGAATTTTGTGGAATAGCTCATTATCGGTGTGTCCTTAAATCCGTTTTGAGCCAGGGCGTTGCGGATTTCGCGCACCTGTCCGTCCATCATCGCGCTTGGAGCTACTCCGTCCGCACCTGCTTCGGCATGTGAAACTGCGATTTTCGCAAGCAGGGGAAGAGTCTTGTCGTTATCGATCCGACCATCCTTTGTGAGAATCCCGCAATGACCGCTCTTGGTGTATGAACATAGGCAGACATCGCTCCACACCGATATTTCCGATCCGAAACGGCCTTTGATCTCCTTTATGGCCTTATGAACGATTCCGTTGCTGTTCCAAGCCGCTCTGCCATCGGAATCTTTTTTTTCTCGCCAGGGGCCCCGAAAAGCATAAGCCCGCCTATCTTGCAGCAGACTGCATCCTCAGCGATTCTCAGAAGCTGTTTTGTCCCTACTTGGAACTGTCCTGGCATAGAAGGTATTGCGATTTTCGCATTTTCCCCCTCGATGACAAAGACAGGCTGTATGAATTTTCCCGGGCTCGGCAAGCCTGATGAAAATATTTTTCTGACAGCCTCATTGCTTCTCAATCGTCTGAGTCTTGTTTTGGGAAACATTCCGATCACCGGAGTTTGTGCTTACTAATAGTTCCATGATTTTTTTTATCCAACTTTTTCTCAAATGTCGCCACCACAAATCCGTACCGATCCAACCTAGTTTTCAGCCACAGATGAACACAGATCGTCTCAGATTATTACAGAAGTTCAAACTTTTTTTACTACGAAACACGCGGAAATCCGCTAAAATGAAGAGATCTGAAAGAGACCTTTTTTATCTTAGTGAAATCCCAATTTTCGCGTTCTTCCGTGCGTTTCGTAGTTAGTCTTTTGCAGTCCCGACCTAATTGGTGAAAATCTGTGTTAATCTGTGGCTAAAACAATCGCCGCTCTTGCCGCCACTTTTATTTTCTCCCTAATTTTGATTTGATTTTACATGCAAAGGAGTTAGGATTCCGAAGAAATATGATATTTCTAAATTAAAAAAACTAAGACAAAATATGAAAAAATGTTTTTTGTCCGGATTCCTGTGCACCGTTGCGCTGTTTCAATCAATAATCGCATTTGGAGAATTGAAACCTCATTCTCTTTTTTCAGATAATGCCGTTTTACAGAGGGATATTGGGTTGCCTGTATGGGGAACGGCGACTGCCGGAGAAAAAGTTTCGGCATCGTTTGCGGGACAAACCAAGGAAGCAACAGCGAGCTCGGAAGGGAAATGGTCTGTAAAATTGGATCCGATCAAAGCTTCCAATGAAAGCATTGCTACGATTATTAGTTCGGCGTCAAGCGAAAAAAAATAGAACTGACATGGAAGAGGAGACGCTAAAATGAATTTATTTATAAGCACATTTATCAAGTTGTTTTTCGTCCTTACTCCTTTCTTTTCTCTTACTATGTTCCTGAGCCTGACGGAGGGGCAAGAGGAACCCAAAAGAAAGAGACTAGTAATAACGAGTTCAGCCGCCGTAGTTGGAATATGCCTAGTATTGTTTTTCGCGGGCACCAGACTATTCGAACTTTTTGGGATCACACTGGATTCATTTCGAATAGGATCCGGAGTGCTTCTGATGCTTTCAGGAATAGGACTGGTAAGAGGAGAATCCAGCTTTAAAAATTCCGGCGAAGGCGACATCGCAGTAGTGCCATTGGCAATACCAATAATCGTCGGACCGGCCACGACAGGAACACTACTGGTAATGGGGGCTGAAATGACAAGCCTGTCCGAAAAATCCATCGGCTGCGCGGCATTAACAACTGCTGTAACAAGCCTGGCCATCATATTGTTCTGCTCTTCAATGATCCAAAGATTGATAGGCATAAGGGGAATATCAATTCTAAGCAAACTTACAGGTTTGGCATTGGTGGCGCTGTCCGCACAAATGATAATGACCGGAATTCAAGGTTTTCTGCATATAACACCGTAGGGCAAATCCCCAAAACGCTTTTCTGGCACCACCAATAATCGGGGGCGGTATCCTCCTCCGCCCTTTGGGCTACGGAGGACAAGTCCTCCCTCGCGCAATGAGTCACGGGGGGCAAGCCCCCCTGCGCCACCTGAGCTACGGGAGGCAGGTCGGAATCGTTTCGATTCAAATCTTTTCTCGATACCGATAGCGATCCCGACCCCGACTTGTCCCCCATAGCCTGAATGGCGTCCGTAGATACCGGAAGCGATACCGATTAACGATGGAAAAAAAGATACCAGCAAATCATTTCTCCTGATTGAGGGTCGCCGCAAGCGAATTTTCTTGATTTTACAACAAAAACAAGCTGTCCAGAACCTTGAACTTAAGAAAAAGCGATTTTTTATTGTTTATTAACTTGATAAACATAAAATACTATATATTTTGTCTTTAGAATAAAAACAAAAAGAGGAAATCCAGTGAGCAGGGAATTTGACATAAAAGAGCTTGATAAAAAGTTCAGCGATGCCAGGGCGGAAGAGATCATAGCCTGGGCTGTTTCGGAGATAGGTGTTGAAAAATTCGTACTTGCGTCGAGTATGAGTGTAGAGGGTCAGGTTCTTACAGACATGCTTATTTCTGAGAGCAGGAGAGGAAGGGTGATAACTATTGACAGTGGTCGGTTGAATCAAGAGACTTATGATGTGATCGCCTATACTCGGGAGCGTTATGGGATAGATGTTGAGATTGTATTTCCCGACTCAAGGGAACTTGTTGAGATGGTGGAAAAGAACGGAATTAATCTTTTTTATGACGGAGTTGAGAAGCGCAAGCTGTGCTGCGAAATTCGCAAGGTCAGACCACTTAAGAAGAAGCTGGAGGGTTTGGATGCCTGGATATGCGGGCTAAGAAGGGAAGATTCAGATTCGAGGTCTGGAATAAAGAAGTTTGAATGGGATGGGAATTTTGGTCTTCTTAAGATAAATCCTATTGCGGATTGGACTGAGGCTATGCTTTGGGAATATGCTGAAAAAAGAAAAATAAGAACGAATGAACTTTACAGAAAAGGTTACAAGAGCATAGGCTGTGCGCCTTGCACCCGGGCCGTTGAAGCGGGGGCGCATCCACGGTCAGGCAGGTGGTGGTGGGAGCCTTCCTGTCATTCGGAATGCGGTCTGCACGTTGTTGACGGGAAGCTTAAGGGAAAGAATTAATTAAATTTTTTGAACAAGGAGATAAAATGAAGCATTTGGACACTCTTGAATCTCATAGCGTACACATATTGAGGGAGGCATACAAGGAGTTCAAGAGCCTTGTAATGCTATGGTCGATAGGCAAGGATAGCACTGTACTGCTCTGGTTGGCGAGGAAAGCTTTTTTTGGGCATGTGCCGATTCCATTAATGCATGTAGACACGTCTTTCAAAATTCCGGCGATGATAGAGTACCGCAACCGCATAGCGGTGGAGTGGAATCTCAACCTTATTGTTGGTCAGAATAAAAATGCTCTTAATCAAAAGAATACATTCCCAGACGGTAGATGCGACAGGATAACTTGTTGCAAAAATCTCAAATCGGAGGCCTTGAAACATACTTTGGCAGGAGATTGGCCGCGCATGATTGTAAATAAAAAGACCGGTCTTTTGGACCCCTACCCTGGCAAGGAGGCTTTCACTGGAGTAATTGTCGGAGCCCGCGCCGATGAGGAAGGAAGCCGTTCCAAGGAGAGATATTTCTCTCCGCGCGACAAAGAGAGCGATTGGAACATAGATGATCAGCCTCCGGAATTGTGGAATCAGTACAAGACTGATTTTGCGCCCGGGACGCACGTCCGGATACATCCTCTTTTAGACTGGACGGAACTTAACATATGGGAATACATAGAGAGAGAAAATATCCCTATTACTCAATTATATTTTGACGGAGGCGACGGAAAGAGATACAGGTCTTTGGGTTGCGCTCCTTGCACTAGTCCTGTTGAATCGAAGGCAAAAAATGTCAGCGAAATCGTAGAGGAACTAAGAAGCGGAAAGTTTTCCAATATCGCCGAACGTTCAGGCAGGGCTCAGGACAAGGAGGACGGTGGGCTGGAGACCTTGCGTCGCGAAGGATACATGTGAGCACAAAGGTAAAGGAACTTTCAATAGATTAGTTTTTGCAAAATAAATGGTATGACGGAGGTTGATAATTTCATATGGAAAACAAAGATTTTTTTAAGATAGTGATAGTAGGGCATGTTGATCACGGGAAAAGCAGCGTGATAGGAAGGCTTCTCGCTGATACAGGATCTCTTCCTGAGGGAAAACTTGAGCAGGTGAAGGAATCCTGCCGCAAGAATGCGCGCCCGTTTGAATACGCATTTCTGCTCGACGCTTTGAAGAATGAGCAGAGCCAAGGGATAACGATCGATATGGCTCGTTGTTTTTTCAAGACCAAGAAACGGAACTATCTCATCATGGACGCTCCGGGACATATAGAGTTTTTGAAAAACATGGTAACTGGTGCCGCAAGAGCTGAAGCCGCGCTCCTCGTGATAGACGCCAATGAGGG
>CAZXAC010000014.1:0-21604 GCA_964638335.1 uncultured Lentisphaera sp.
AAAAATGCCCCAGCTATCCTGTAAGCGTTCCTGGAAAACGCCTGCTTTATCCAAAACATCGTAGCCTTCGCAAGGCTTTCACTCGCCTTAAGAAGAACATTACCCACAAAACCGTCGCACACTACGACGTCAGCATATTTCTGAAATATTACCTTCCCCTCAACATTGCCAATGAAATTTATGGGCATCCCAGAAAGCTTCTTAAAAACTTCCTTCGTAAGTTCATTTCCCTTCACATCTTCCTCTCCAACGCTCAATAGTCCCACCCTCGGCTTGCTTATGCCCAAAGCCGCCTTCGCATACACCTCGCCCATAATCGCGAATTGAATCAGATTTATCGGCTTCGAATCAATGTTAGCTCCAGCATCCACTAAGACAAAGGGACCGTTATCGCTTGGCATTATCGCCGCTATCGCAGGACGATCAATCCCTTCCAAAAGCCGCATCCTTACGGTAGTCGCCGCTACAGCCGCCCCAGTGTGCCCCGCGCTCACCACAGCTTCCGCCCGGCCATCCCTCACAAGCCCTGCCGCCACTGTTATCGATGAATTCTTCTTAGACCTTATGGCGACCGTAGAAGGTTCCTCCATAAGAACAGTTTCTTCAGCGTGAATCAATTCCAACCTGCTATGGCCTAAGATTCCGTTCTCTTCCAACAAAGGCTCTAAAACTTCCGTCTTGCCCACTAGAAGGAGACGAACAGAAGGATAGCTGTGAAGCGCCTCCTTGGCACCCTTCACTACCGCCTGCGGCGCATAGTCTCCGCCCATAGCGTCAAGAGCAATCATTACTTACTCTCTTTTTTGGTTTTCGGAGTAATCGCCTGGGCGCCAGCGTAGGTTCCACAAGACTTGCAAACTCTATGTGGAAGAGCTGGAGCGCCGCAAGCCACACAACTGTTTGCTTGGACGCCTAAATATGGCCTTCCGGCTTTAATCTGGCGTTTCTTCATTTTAGACTTTTTTCTTTTTGGTACTGCCATTTGTCTTACCTCTGCATTTTGTTTTAATTTTCAATTCATCAAGCTTGTCCCAAATCCCTTCAACAGACAAGGAAGAACTAACATCGCATCCGCAACCAGACACGTTGAGGTCGGTTCCGCATGAAGGACATAGTCCCTTGCACTCCTCTCCGCAAAGTATATTTGACGGTAAAGCTATTAATATATCCTCTCTAATATCTGGAATCAAATCGAATTCCTTGTCGGCATCCTTTTCGTAAAAGTGGCTAATGTCTTTGATCTCCAGTTTGGCGGCAGATATTTTCAAACATCGTCCACAACGACTCTTCGTGAAAACTTCTACAGCTCCGCAGGCCATCGCCCCTCCGGATATCTGGGCCACAGTAAGATCGTAGCCAATATCGCCAAAACTTACCATCTCATCGTCCGATATATCAAAGGAATTCGCTGGAGCCTTTCCCTCAAATCTAAGCGGATCACGCTCGATCTGCTTGAAATTAAATGTCAGATGCAACTTCATTTCAACAACCTTATCTCCTTTATCACAACATCAGGAACAAAAGGCGAAACATCTCCGCCAAGCGACAATATCTCTTTTATCATCCTAGAACTCACAAAAGAGTATTGCGGGCTCGGCATCAAGAAAACCGTCTCAAAACGAGGATTTATCTCGCGATTCATCATCGCCATCTGAAATTCATATTCAAAATCGGATATAGCACGCAAACCCCTCACTACGGAAGCAACCTTAAATTTGTCTACGGCCTCCACGAGAAGCCCCTCAAACGAAATTACTTCCACATTTTTTATCGAAACACATACCGACTTCAGCATCTCAACTCTTTTTTCGACCGAAAACATGGGATCCTTCGATGTGTTTATGGCAACAGCAACTATCAACTTGTCAAAAAGCGCGGCCGCCCTGCTTACAACATCCAGATGTCCTAACGTGACGGGGTCGAAAGTCCCCGGAAAAAAAGCCGTTCTCATTGGATAAACCTCATTTGTGTTTCAAGCCTATTTCAATTAAAATTCTATTGCATCCGCAGCCAAGTGGATTTCGCGATTGCTGCCAGAAACAAAACGCCCATTAGTATAGTCCGAAAAAAATATTTTAAAAACTTTTTTCATCAAATAAGCTAAGCCAGCTTTGATAAAAACAATAAAGAAACCCTAACAATATTGTTTTTTCGCTAAAGAGAAATATAAATTAATAGAAAAGCATCATTTCTCGAAATTTGGGATTCTTATCATGAATTTTGTAGCTAAATGCCGACAGGATTCGTTTGCGGTGGGGGAACCGTGCGGTCCTGAAATATTAATCACCTGCGGCAGAGATCTGAAATCTGAAGATCTGATTCAGTTTCAATTCCCCAACAGCTGGCTCTTAATCAGCGGGCCAAGCCATACAAGGGAACTCCAATCCAAGAATCCAGATGCCGCTCATTATGTTTCAATCTCCGCGACAAACTCACCAAGGGTTGTATTCAATATAGAGATCGTAAAACGCCATCTCAATCATCCGGAAGGAGCCGTCAGACATGGCAGAATGGTAAATGCGAAAATCGCATCAGGCTCAATACCAGACTACACCCCTATACTGATAAAATATCAGAACACATTCGCTCCTTACGTGGCAGAGGCGGAAGAACTGTGGATAAATATCAACGGAAAGGCTCCGGAAAAAATGCCCCTGCTAAAAACAAGATCCGGCTCACACAAAAACTTCAGAGTTCTAGCTCCCTCTTATGTGTCTCCCTACGAAGATTTCGAAGTTCTTATAGTTTCTCTCGACCGTTTTGAGAACGCATCTTCATCCAATTTCGAAGATGAGACCCTGTATCTTTCCGATACTTCCGTGGTCAAAAACAAGATCAGCTTCTCCGGCTCAACCAGAATAAAAACAAAATTACCGTCAGAAGGAGTATACAGATTCCGATTCAAAGGAACAATGTCAAATGCCGTAAAAGTATGCGAAGAAGGGAAAAAAAGGCTTTACTGGGGAGATATGCATATTCATACAAAACTTTCCTTCGACGGACAGGGAGATAACCCATACAATTACGCAAGAGAAGTCAGCGGCTTGGACTTCGCAAGCGCTGCAGACCACTGGGAGTCCCTCGGCAGGATCGGTTACGATACCTTGAAAAAGTGGAATGAAGAAGCAAATCGCGATGGAGTCTTTGTAAGCATTCCGGCAGATGAACGCAATCCGCATGAACTCACAGGACACCACAACGTCTATTTCCGCGACGCAGATACAATGAACTCCTGCGAAGCTGTCGTTGCAAATCCAGCATCCCGCCCAGACAGCATGGATTTTTTCAAGGAATGCGATCCGTCAAAGGTGATGATAATTCCACATCACACAGGAATATCGTTCAGCGAAATAACTCAGGCTGGAAAAACCGGAACAGCAGTAGTATGGGATGCTCACGACGACAGAGGAATGCGGCCCCTCATAGAAATATATTCCCACCACGGACAAAGCGAACTCTATTCACCTCAGCACATCCTATCATACGAATTCAACCGCATGCGCAACCCTGAGAGACGGGCAAACAGCTCCGTCCCTGGACCATATTATGCGCAAGATTACTGGATGGCTGGAAAAAGAATCGGCGTAATCGCTTCTTCGGATGAACACAGCGGACAAGGCGGACGAACACACGGCGGAATCACCGCCGTGTCAGCGGAAAAATTGAGTAGGAACGACATATTTGATTCTCTTCTGAAAAGGAACTGCTACGCCACAACCGGCGAACGGATACTGATGGAATTTAAAATCGACGACATCGAAATGGGAAAAGTAGGAAAAAGGGAGAAAGGACAGGAAATTAAAATATCCTTGAATGTCTGGGGAACAAACCTTCTCATAAGGGTGGAAATAATGAGATTCAGATTCGGAATAGATGAAAAATTCCTCCCAATTCTTTCCAAAGCCCCACGACCGGAAACTACAGACGCCGCAATTGAATTGAATGATATACTCGATAGCCCTTGCGTCTATTACGCCAGACTTGTGCAGCAGCCCATTGAATGGCCCGCAATGGCTTGGAGCAGTCCAATATGGATAGATATAAAAAATCCCTAGGCGATTTAAAAAAAGGAGTTTGTGTAAATGGAAAAGATGACTGTGGTACAATGCTGGGATGATGGAGTTACAGGAGATGCTAGGCTTACAGAAATTCTACGCAAGCACAACGCAAAAGCGACCTTCAATCTCAATGCGGGAAGATACAAAAAAGGACGAAGTTCGGCGGAATGGTCTTATAAAGGACAAGAAGTCCTCAGGCTCGGCTGGGATGAAATGAAGGAAGTCTACGACGGATTCACAATAGCAAATCACTCCCTTACGCATCCGCGGCTGCCAAAAATCTCTCTAGAAGACGCGAAAAAAGATATTCTCGAAGGCTGAGAGCGCCTGCAACAGTTCTTCGGACAGGCGGTGCTGGGATTCGCATATCCTTATGGAGCCTACAACGAGGACGTAATGAAAGTGATCCGTGATGCAGGCCATGTATATGCCCGCACCGTTGAAAATGTGGACTATCCTTTCCCGCCGGAAAATCCAATGGCATTCCATCCATCATGCCATTTTCTCGCAGCCGACTTCTGGCAAAGGTATGAGAAAGCAAAAGCCAGAGGAGTCTTCTATTTCTGGGGACACTCATATGAACTTTTCACCGAATCCATATGGATGGATTTCGAAAATATGATAAAGAAAATAAGTTCTGACCCTCAGACCAAATGGGGAGAAGTATTTGAACTGTTCCAAAAGCGATAAAAATAACACCATACTAAAAAAGGGGACTAACATGAACAAGAAAATAGCATTGATGCTCGCGGAAGGATTCGAGGAAATAGAAGTCGTCGTACCAATAGACGTATTGAGAAGACTGGAATTTAATCTAGTGATAGCAGGAGAAAAAGACCTGGTGCGAGGTTCGCACGGTCTCGAAATAAAATGCGACTCCCGCATCAATTCAATACGCTCGGAAGATTTCGACTGCATAATACTTCCAGGAGGAATGCCCGGATCACTAAACCTCATGAACAACAAAAACGTTATCAATATCGTCAAAGAAATGAATAAGAACAAAAAACTGATATGCGCCATATGCGCCGCTCCAATAGCGTTATCACAAGCAGGAGTCATAAAAGGCGTAAAGATAACTTCTCACCCATCCGTAAAAGATAAATTGTCAGAATCTAATTACAGCGGATCAAATGTTGAGCAGGACGCTAATATAATCACAGGCAAAGGCCCCGGAGTCTCATTCGAATTCACATGCCGCATAGCACAAGCGCTAGGTAAAAAAAGAGAATCCGAAGAATTGATGAAGGATATGTTTGTCGGCTGATCATCACAAAGCCGAAGACTTGAACCAAGTTGCCCTGCATATTTTACGAAACATGCAGGTAAAGGTGGATGCTGGTGGCAAGGGCCGGAATCGAACCGGCGACACAAGGATTTTCAGTCCTCTGCTCTACCAGCTGAGCTACCTCGCCACAAGAAAAATGAAACGCCAATCTAATGCGAGATTTGGACAAGTCAAGCATCAAAAGAAAATTCTAAAGCAATTCGGATGATCTATCTGAGTTCCTGCTCAGTATCCTGATCTACTATCCTGAATTTCTCCATGTGCAAGCCGGTGTCCGCTCTGAAACTCAGATTTCTTCCGTATTTCTGTTCGAACTCATTCATTATGCCGGAATCAGAATTTTTTATGCTGGCAAGTATTTGCGGATGCACATAAACCCTTACGGAGAGGTCTTTTTCCCTCTTGTACTTTTTCAGAATTTCGGCCAAAGCTCTATGAATTTCCGCCCTCAAAGTGGTAGCGGATTTGACTATGCCCTTCCCGTTGCAATACGGGCAATCGTCGAAAATCGTATCATTCAGGCTCTCATTTTCACGTTGACGGGTCATCTCCATGAGACCAAACCTGCTTATTGGAAGTATTTTTGTTTTGGCGCTGTCATTCTCTATTGCATCCTTCATGGTGTTAAAAACCTGTTCTCTGTCTTTTGCGCTTCTCATGTCTATAAAATCTATAACGACTATTCCGCCGACATTCCTGAGCCTAAGTTGACGGGCTGCCTCTTCCGCAGCCTCGAGGTTGGTTTGAAGTATGGTCTCAGGATGATCCTTGCCTCTGTTCGCGCCGGAATTCACATCCACCGCAATCAGGGCTTCGGTCTCGTCAATACATATGAAACCGCCACCACGCAGATTTATTCTTCGGCTATATATTTCCTCTATCTGTTTTTCCACCCCGTAGTGCTCAAATATAGGCTGATGGGATTTGTAGAGCGAGACTTTCTTCATGAAACTATGTCCCACTGTGCCGGCTATCATCTTCTTTGCGTATTCATAAATTTCCGGGTTGTCCACCACTATTTCGTCTATTTCTTCAGTCAATGAATCGCGTATTGTCCTTTCAATCAAATTCGGCTCCTTGTATACTACGAACGGAGCCTTGAGTTTCTCTTCAGATTCAGCGTATCTGTTCCACATATCGAGGATCAACTGCAGGTCATTCTTAAAATACTCCTCTTTCCTGCCCTCTCCGTTGGTTCTGCATATGCAGCCCATACCTTCAGGGAGGTCGAGAGAGCGTATCATGCCGTGCAATCTCTTCCTTTCGTTGGGGTCTTCTATCTTCCGGGAAACGCCTCTCACCTCTGAAAACGGAAGCAAAACTATATATCTGCCTGGGATGGAAATGTTTGTGCTAAGTTTAGGACCTTTAGTCCCTATGGAATCCTTCGCGACCTGGACAAGTATGTCTGAACCCACGGGAAACAGTGCTGGGATATCCTTTAAATCTATCCGTTTCCTCCGCTTGGCGTTATCGCAATATTTTTGCAGAACCGGATTCAGTTTCTTCTTCCGGCCTCCGCCAGACCTCGAATTGGAAGCCTTTGCCTCCATACTGCTTTCTATCATATCGTAACTCGCCGGAAGCATATCTTTAAAATGCAGAAAACCGTTCTTCTCTTTGCCGATGTCCACAAATACGGCGTCCAGAGACTTCGACACGGTATCAACCCTTCCGAGATAGACTGAACCGGCTATACTTTCCTCCCCTCTCCTCTCAACTTGATATTCTTCGAGCCTGTCTTTGTTCAATAACGCCATCCTGCTCTCAATGTTCTCGCAGTTGAGCAGTATCCTTCTTTCTTTCTTCTTTTTAAATAGATTCCAAATCATTAAAACCTGTTCTTCTTCCTTAAATTGCTAAATCAAAAATGCGCTTAATTATGTATCAAAAAAAAACAAATATCAACAAAAAAGCCCGCCTCACAAGTGAGGACGGGCTAAAATACAATGTCACGGACGAAGTCTATTACTTCACTTCCGCTTTCGCCGCGATAGCAGCCTTGATTTCTTCGTGCTTCTTGAGGAGTTCAGCTTTCTTGGCTTCATCTTTTTCAGCCGCAACAGCCGCTTCCACTTTCACGAGTTCAGCATTGAGCTCTTCAACGCTCATTTCGGCAACCGTTTTCACTTTTTCTACTGCCGCCGCTGCAGGAGCAGCAACTTCTTCGGCTATCAGACCGAAGCCGACGATTCCCATCGCCAGCGCGATGGCTGTCATCATTTTCTTCATTTTAGCTTCCTTTTGCTTGGTTTCTCCGCATTATTGCGGATTAAGGGCTCCTATGGTATATCATCAGCAGATTTTTTCAAATATAAACTGATATCAATATTTGTATCTCATTGATTTGCAAAGACATATTTTAAGCGTTCTTGGTCCTATTTAGCGCAAGAATGGTGTAAAGCACCACAGCGGCACAGTTGCCCACGTTTATTGAACTCTTCATGCCAAAAAGAGGCAATGACACAATTCCGTCGCAGGCTCGAACCGTATCCGGAGACACGCCGAAAGCTTCGTTTCCGAAAACCACTGCGACGGATTCACCAAATTGGACGTTCCACGGGCACAAGCCGTCTGCCGATGTCTCGACGGCCAAAATACGCTCAACGCCTTCATTTCGGAGCGAGTCTACGGCCTCGATCGAAGAATTGAATTTCCTGAACGAGACATGTCTTTCGGCACCCATCGCCGTCTTTGAAAGCTTCGGATGCGGCGGGCAAGGAGTGTATCCGCAACATATTATTTCAATAGCACCTACAGCATCAGCCAAACGAAATATATTCCCAGTATTATACGCACTCCTAAGCCTGTCAAGAACTATGTGTATACGCATGATTCTTCCTGTTTGAATTTTATATTTGATGTGTTAATTTCACCCCTGTTCGTCTGAATTTCAAAAAAAACAAATTTATGCGCCCTGAAAAATTTGGAATATTGTTAATTGTGTCAGGCCCGAGCGGAGCTGGAAAGTCCACAATATGCAAGGCTTTAAGAAAAAAAGATCCTAAATTGCACTTTTCCGTTTCGTGCACCACAAGGGCACCACGAAAAGGAGAAAAAGACGGGATAGAATACTATTTCATAAGCCAGGCTGACTTCAAGAAGAAAATCCAAAGTGGAGCCTTCTTGGAACACGCAAAAGTCCACTCAAACTATTACGGAACACTTAAAAGCGAAGTAATTTCCAGAATAAGGTCAGGGATTGACGTGCTACTGGATATAGACGTGCAAGGGGCGATGCAGATTAAAAAGAACGCAGACAGGGATAAATTGCTCTCAAAGTGCATTGAAACGGTTTTTATCGCTCCGCCCTCATTCGAGGAACTCGAAAAAAGACTCCGTTCTAGGGCAACTGACAGCGAGTCCGTCATAAGGGAGAGATTATCGCATGCGAAGAAAGAATTAGACTTCTGGAAAGAATACGACTACCTTATGGTAAACAGAAAGCTCGACGATACGATAGCGGATATGCTCAATCTCAAAGATGCCATACATAAAAAAACATGCAGATTCAAGGATTCAGGATTTTATGGATAAAATTAAAAACATCGTGTTAGGGGTTACAGGGTCAATCGCAGCTTATAAGGCGGCGGATCTCGTCAGCAAATTGTCAAAGGAAAATTACAACGTGACTGTCATAATGACTCAGTCCGCACTTAATCTAATTGGAGAACGGACTTTCTTCACACTTTCAAAAAACAAAGTTGTAACGAGTCTTTGGGAACTTCCCGAATGGCAGCCGGGTCATGTGGAGCTGGCATTGAAGGCGAAACTGCTGCTGATCGCTCCAGCAACCGCGAACATAATAGGAAAAATCGCGAATGGTATAGCGGATGACGCACTATCTACCTTTGCCCTTTCGCACTCAGGCAAGATAATCATGGCTCCAGCTATGAATGTGAGAATGTGGAACAATGAAGCCGTTAAGGAAAACTGCAAAAAACTGGCTAGCAGGGGAGTAATATTTATCGGACCAGAAAAAGGCAGGCTAGCCTGCGGGGAAGACGGGGAAGGCAGAATGTCCGAACCGGAGAAAATACTCACACTGATAAAAAAAATGATTTGAGCCTCAATTATAATTCGGTTTTTAAATCCATAATACCCAAAAAAAATATGGCAAGATGCGATAAACTAGGGAATTTATTAGGAGCGTACAAGTAATGTTGAAAAATATCAGATATCTTTATTCAAGGAAACTTTTTTTTGGCCTAGCGGCGGCCTGTCTAATCGCCAACCTATTCTACGGTTACTCCATTTACTCCGAAGCGAACAAGGAGATTCAGGAGGAAGACGGCTACGCTTCGATATATAAACTCATGTTTGTGATAAATAGGGTTAGGAAGGATTATGTGGATCCTGAAAAAGTCTCTTACAAGAACATCGTCAGGGGCGCGCTGAAAGGAATTCTCAGAGAATTAGACCCGTTCTGCTCATACATGGAACCCGACTCACTAAAAAACATGATCGATGAAACCGAAGGAAAGGAATTCGGAGGCGTCGGAATGATGGTGACATATAAGGAAGGCACGCTAATTGTGATAGCTCCAATGGAAGACACTCCAGCTTTCAAGGCAGGAGTAAAACCCGGCGACGTAGTGCTAGAGATCGACGGCAAGCAGACCTCCACAATGAATTTAGATGAATGTGTGAAAATGCTGAAAGGACCATCCGGCACCTCGGTAGACCTGGAACTTGTTAGGGAAGGACAGGAAAAAAGCATATCGCTAAGACTTGTAAGGGAAAACATTGAAGTTTCAACCGTAAAAAGCGGAAAAATTGTCGAAGATGGAATCGCATATCTTAGGATAACACAATTCAACATCCCTACGGCACCAAAGCTCGACGAGGAACTCTCAAAGCTCAAGGAAAAAGGAATGAAGGCCCTA
The DNA here is from genome assembly GCA_964638335.1 of uncultured Lentisphaera sp. Classification (GTDB taxonomy): domain Bacteria; phylum Verrucomicrobiota; class Lentisphaeria; order Victivallales; family GWF2-50-93; genus DYMC01. The sequence continues at coordinate 10,233 of CAZXAC010000014.1, forward strand.
GTAATAGATCTGAGGGGAAATCCAGGAGGTCTCCTAAGCTCAGCTATAGAAGTTTGCAGCAGATTCGTAGACACTGGAAAACTGATCGTCAGCACAGAAGGACGCGATAAAGCAATGAAAAGCGAATACAAAGCCCTCCCTTGCAAAAAATATCTCGACTCGGGAGAAAGCGGCCTGCCAATGGTAATATTGATAGATGAGAATTCCGCTAGCGCCTCGGAAATTGTCGCCGGATGTATGAAAGATTACAAGCGGGCCGTACTCATAGGAGAAAAAACTTTCGGGAAAGGCTCCGTGCAAACTATCATGCCGTTGCCTGAAAATGCGGGAGCTATAAGATTGACAACCGCAAAGTATTTCACCCCTAATAAACTTCAGATACATGAGCACGGAATAGATCCTGACATCAATGTACCCATGGACAGGAAATTGATGGAGAAGGTCTATAACCAGCGTATCGCATATCCAGGGGTAGTCAAACCTGAAGGCAACGGCTATGCGGCCGACATACAGTTAGAGCGCGCCATAGAAGTTCTGAAGGGAATAAGAGTCTACAATTCCGCCAAAAATGAATAGTGCTTGTCAGCTTATCGCCTTGCGTATCCTGCCAATTGACTTCTTATCGGCACATATTATAAGATTGCTCCTGTATCTCCAACGCATCTTAGGATCGTCATGATTCAGGTGGCATGTCGTAGGGTTTATCTCCCTACCAACTTTAAATCCGTCTCTCGTTTCAATTTTAAAACCTCTGTTTATCAAAATCGGTATTGCTCCGGCAATATCCCACAGCTTCATCGTTCCAACAAAAGCCGCGTACCTGTTTCTAAGAAGCCCTGCCGCGGAAAAAACCGAACAACAAACAGCCTGCACAGGGTTCTCTATTTCCATCCTGCCTTTCTTTGCAACGTCCTGTGAAATGCTTATCAAAGCGCCGCTTGCGATATTCGCAGATGGCGGCGGAATTTTTGATAGATTTATATACCTGGTGGATCCCAAAATCTTATCAGAGAAATATGATTCACCTTCATAACTTATATAAATTTCTCCGGCACTAGGCAAATATATCGCCCCATCCTTTATGATTCCGTCTACCGCAAACGCCACCGATATTCCCCAAGTTGGGATGTTGCAGGCAAAAGGCGCGGTTCCATCAATAGGGTCTATTATCCAAGCCACTCCGCTCATGGCATTTTTGATATACTCCTCGCTTTTAGAATCCACCGTCTCTTCTCCTATGAAAAAGACATTCTCCTCCGGGCAATCACAGTACTTTGAAAAAAGTTTTTCGATCGCAATGTCGGCCTTGGTCACTAGGGAAGAATCCTCTTTCCTGCTCCACTTGAATGAAGAAAACATTCCTTTCGCGATTCTCGCAGACTCTATCATAAGGGCGCAGACACGAGCGGGATCCCATTCACGCATCAAGGCCTTTCCTGATACGACTTTTGGGATAAAGATTCTCTTTTTTTTGCTTCGAATTTTCAACATTTACGTCCAATATCTAAAAAAGATTCCACCACAATTCTACTGATACAGGGACTTCACTTCGCTTCGATTGAAGCAATATTCCTAACCACATATATCTTCCCACCCTGTTTTATCAAAGACACGAAATATGCGTTAAGCTTCTGTCCAAATCTTACATTCTTAAGAGCCCTTGAAATATCTTCGAAGTTATTTATTCTAGTGTCGTTTATTCGAACAAGTATCTCGCCCCTCTTTATTTCAGGATTGTCCTTTGGGGCTTGACTTACAAGTAGCCCACCTAAAAACGGATATCCAAGTGAAGACGCAAGTTTTTCATCGAGTTCCACCAACGAGAGATCAAGTCTGAGCTTTGCGACCTGCCTTCCGTCATTCAACTCAAGATTATCAGCGACAACTGTCCAGATCTTTCCATTTTTATCCTCAAATGAAACCTGTTCCTTAGGCTTTATTTTCCACAGCATTGCCCCCAACGATATGAGATTTCCAAAATTTCTACCGTTTACCAACTTTATTTCCATACCAGTTTTTAACCCAGCCCTTTCAGCTGGACTCCCCGGAATTATCTCCGCTATCCTGAAGTTTCCGCGAATTTCACAAGGTTCAGGAATCAACCCAAGACTTATGTTTGAGAACCTCTCCGGAATAAGCCACCTGCACACGACAGATTCCAGCCTGCGGACCGGAATGGCAAAACCTATTCCGTGCGCCTCTCGGTGTATCGCGGTGTTTATTCCTATCATCTCGCCGAGAATGTTTATCAGAGGTCCGCCGCTGTTTCCGGGATTAATAGCGGCATCAGTCTGAAGAATGTCGGAAAATATAACGTGCCCCTGATAAGCGGCCTCCCTGTTCATGGCGCTCAATATTCCTTTCGATATGCTACTGCCCAGTCCATAAGGATTCCCCACCGCGATAACTGTCTCCCCAAGATAAAGTTCACCTGGACATGATATATCAATCGGCTTCAAATCCGAAGGCACAGGTGGACTTATAGCTATCAAAGCAAGATCGTTAAGATCATCAGAAGCTATTTCCACAGCTTTCGCAGTCCTGCCGTCAGAAAAAACCACGTTTATCTCAGACGCCCGGTGGACTACGTGAGAATTAGTAAGGATTAGTCCCGATGCATCAATTATAACCCCGCTACCGAGAGAACTTGTCCTGCGCTGAACTTGCTCACCGAAAAAATCCCTGAAGAATCCTTCAAAAGGGTCAGTTCCTCCCCAAGGAGAATATTGTGATGTCACAATGCTCTCCGTGCCAATGTTCACAACCGAAGGAAGAACCTTTTTCACGGCATTTACCACCGCATCCTTCCGTTCCTGGGAGCTGATTGCGAAAATCGCAAAGAAAAATGCGGCAAATACGCAAAGATATTTTTTCATATTATGAGTCCCGTATATGAGTATATGCGAACCTGGGACATATTTTAATCCTGATTACGGATTTTGTCCAACAATACCACGAAATGAAATTCCAGATTTCGCGGAGTGCCATTCTAGTTTTAAGACATATATTACCGGCAAAGATTTAAAGTTAATCCAATATATTTGTTTTGGAGATAAGTCCAATGCGTCAAAAGACCGAAGAGGATATCCAGTTCTTTTGGAAAAAACTTAAACCCGGCAGCAGTTTTACATCCAAGGACGGACAACATGTGAAAATCTTATCTCCGGGCTCATGGAATTTCGAAGAAGGACCTGACTTTATAAATGCGAAATTCGCGATAGACGAAGAGATAAAAACAGGAAACGTGGAGATTCATCTGAATTCATCGTCCTGGAATACCCACGGACATTCTTCCGATCCAAGATACGGAGACGTAAAATTACATGTTGTACTCAGAGACGACCTCCCGAATCCGGTCTCGCCCGGAATCATAACAGTGGAAATTCCGGCATCCGCGAAAATCGCAAATGCCAAAGCCTCGCTGAACATGAAATTTACCGCTGGCAAATGCGGCAAGGCTTTTTCATCATTTGACGATGTCACGGCGCATTCGATCCTAAGCGAAGCCGGAAAAACGTGGATGATTGAAAAAGCCGGGAAAGCGACTGGAGAAATAATCGAAAGAGGCTTCGATGATGCGCTGGTGAGAAGAATATTTGAGGCGGTAGGCTATAAAAAAAACAAGGACAACTTCTTAGAACTTTTCGACAGGGTTTCAAAACGCGAAAAGGAAAATGCAAGCAAGAATATCGAGGCTTTGATATGGGGTGAATCTGGATTACTCCCAGACCCAACGACTAAAAAAGTCCACCCAGAAATGAAAGAATTGGCGGCAAAGATATGGAAGGGCTGGTGGTCGCAAAGAGATGAATCCGATAAAACCCCCATAAGGTGGATCAAATCAGGCGTACGTCCACTTAACTCTCCGGAAAGGAGAATCGCCGGGCTCTGCATGATACTCCGCAAAACCGAAAAAAAAGTATTTGCGAAAATCAATAAAATCATGAAAAAATCCGGTGACCCAAAACTCTTCGCCGAAGAATTGATAGAAATCTTCACCGCAAACGATCCTTTGTGGAACGGATGGACAAACTTTAGAGACAAAAGAAATGTGCATGCCGCTGTAATAGGAGAAATGCGCGCGGTTGATATAGTTATAAACGTTGTATTACCGTTTCTTATCGCAAAATTTGCGATTGAAAAAAACGAAGATTCTGAAAAATTCTGCTTCGAAACCTTTATGAAAATGCCACGCCCTCAAGACAATATAACCACTACTAGCGCCGCGCAGAAATGGTTCTCCCCTCCCTCGAGAGCGGAGACCATAATATGCGATGCGGCTTCTGCACAAGGGGCGATATTCATGATGAAACGATTCTGCGAAAAGAATTCATCCTACTGCCCAGACTGCGAACTGCTTATGGAACTTATGAAGAAGCGATAAGAAAGAAATAGAAACAGCGTTCGCAGTCTAATTACATGATTTTTCCTGCTCATAGGCGCAGCCAACTTCATTTCTCCATGAATCCAATGCAAGCATATTGCCCAAAGAGTCTTCAGCAGACATGGCAGGAAAAATTGGTTTCAATTTCCCCGAAAAGACCGCTTCACCAAAGGCATCAATCTCGTACGTAAAACTCGTCATTGCCGCCTGAATTATAATTTCCTCCGAATCCTTACCATTTATCTGAAGGATTATTCTTCCTTGCTCTGGCTCTTTCCTGCTCGCAACCCACGGAGAAGGCATAAATATGCTGCCATTTGAGCCATAAATCCTCGCGGATCTTTCTGGTCCAACACGTATTCCGCAGGCGACTTGGGCAATTATTCCGCTTTCGAATTTAAGCGCTCCCGCCGCCCACTCATCAACTCCTGTCTGCCCGATGCAGGCCACCCCTTTGATTTCAGTCGGTTCGACAAAATTTCCCCCTTCTGCAACACCAGCAATAAGGCGTGACAGTGATATCGGATAGCATCCCACATCCAATATTCCTCCACCGCCGAGTCTCTTATTGAAAAGCCTCCCTTCCGGTTTGAATCCTGCGGAGAAACAGAACGCAGCTTGAATCAGCCTTACATCTCCTATTGTATTTTCCCTTAGGATTTCGACGAGTTTAGCGGTCTGCGGATGACAACGATACATGAAAGCTTCCATAAGCATAAGTTTCGCCTTATCGGCCGCCTCAAACATCTTAACTGCTTCTTGATAATTCATTGATAAAGGTTTTTCGCACATGACGTGCTTGCCTGCAAGGATGGCGGCGATTGTCCACTCCGCGTGCATTGGATGAGGAGTGCATACGTACACGGCATCGGTTTGACTGTCTTCAATCAATTCCTTATAATTTCCGAATGCCACTGGGATTGCGAACTTCGCGGCAAACGCCTGCGCTTTTTCCAATTGCCGGCTTCCTATCGAACGCAACTCGCCTGTATTGCTTGAAGACACTGCAAGAGCAAAAGCCTCAGCAATAGCCCCTGCCCCGATTATACCCCATTTCAATTTCATTCTAATTTAATTTTTGCGGTTGCGTCTATTCAGTGCAGCTTCTGTGTCGCGAAATCCCGCCGTTACTTTCATCAGCGGCAGGATTCCGCGTCCCAGTTCCGCATCTGAATATTTCCAAAATTTACCTGCCTAGGCGGGTTTACTAATCTCTCTTAACAAAACTCAGTATCAGTTATCTTCTTCCCTTAGGACAGACGATCCCTATTATTTTTTTTGCAATATTTTTTTTACTTTCCTTCGGAATCTTTATTTCGAGTCCATCTTTGGAAATCATCACAACCTCATTGTAATCGCTATCGAACCCGATTCCCTTTTGTGAAACGTCATTAGCGATTATCCAATCGAGATTTTTCTTTTCAAGTTTTCCGGCGGCATTTTTGAGGAGGTCTTCGGTCTCTGCGGCGAAACCAACGAGAATCTGATTAGCCCTTTTATTCCTTCCAAGGGAGGCGAGTATATCCTCGGTAGCTTTCAAAGTCACAGTCATGTTCTTTGAGTTTTTCTTGATTTTCCTGTTTTTGATAGATGATTTAACCGGCGTATAATCTGAGACAGCGGCAGCCATTATTATCAAATCCGCCTTTGGTGCGATCTTGCGAATTTCGCGCACCATATCTCTGGCGCTTTCAGTTTTTATCATTTTCACATGTCTTGGAGCGGATATGTTCACCGGTCCACTTACAAGTGTAACTTTGTGGCCTTTTTTTACCGCGGCTTCCGCGATAGCATACCCCATCTTGCCGCTGGATCTGTTTGAGATGAAGCGTACGGGATCAATCTTTTCTCTTGTGGGACCTGCGCTGATGAGTATATTCATCTTAGGGAGCTTTTAGTTCGCTCATGTTTCCGGTGGGATAACTAACCATGATCTCTTTGATTTTCTTGTCCATCTCATTCAAGGATATACCGCCTTCTTCGCTTACGGCAGTTGTACTTGAAGGTTTGGTTTCTCCTCGCTTGAATGAACGAGACAAAAACACGGCAACAACCACTAAAATCGCGACAATCAGAAGGCTCACAAACAACTGAATAGTTTTAAGCCGTTTCTGTTTTTCGACATTCACCTGTTTGCCTTTCTCTATATCCGCAAGCACTTCTCCAGGAATAGTCACTTCCGGTTGTTTCACCTTGCCACTTCTAAAAGTCTTCTTCGCCAAAGATTCGTCCAGTCCGTATTGCTGGCATAGACGCCTGACGTAGGCGTTCACGTAAACGGCTGAGGGCAGATGTTCAAAGTCATCCCTTTCTATAGCTTCAACGTAGGCTTTCTTGATTCTTGTTTCGATGGCGACCTGATCAATACTTAAGCCTGCCTTCACCCTTGCTTCTTGGAGCACATGCCCGACCGAACTTCCCTCAGTAACATTAACCTGTTTAGCCCCGGTTTTCGGCTGCTGTGCGGATGTCTGAATAATTGGGGCAGAAACTTTCTTTGTGTTTGGATTCTGAGACTGCTCCTGTTTCTTTGGCGCGGTCTGCGCTGATAACTGTTGCTTTGGAGTTTCGGTTACTGACCTGTTCGGCTTCTGAGCAGTTGGAACAACGTTGTTTTGAACGATTTTATTGTCTGACGCAGAATCTTGATTGTCGATTTTTCTCTTTTCCGACTTCACTTCTGAGGCAGCTCTGGCAAGTTCTTTCAGTTCCTTCAGGCTTCGCTGAGATTTCTGAACCTTGTTTTCATCTTGTCTTTCAGTTTCTTCGCCAGTTTTAGCCTCATGCTTTTCGACCTTTTCCGCCGCTTCTTTTTTTTCTTCGTTGTAGATGTTCTCCTTTTTATTATCTGTCAGCGCCTCTTGCTTGCTTACAGGCTTGCGTTCAGGCTCTTTCTGTTTTTGATCATCCGCGGCGTCGAAGGATAGATCTAGGTCCAATTGCGGGGAAATGTCACCAGCATCTGACTTTGCCGGCTTCTTGGCAACACTGAATAAGTCTTGATCTTTATTAAAATCTTTCATTCGAAAATAAACTTTGGTTTTTCGAATATACCACTAATAAAGCTGTTTTCAATCATCAAAGGAAACTAAAGGAGACGCTTTTTTCCAGGCGGGAGCCCTGCTCCTCCCTCCGGACATTCTCCTCGCACGGGCAACGAATGGCATGCGACTGAAAAATTCTTTATGTTCAATGAGATTTTCAGGAATATCCGTTATGAATGGGGACGGTTTTTGCATCGATGTCTGACCATGTTTCATTCTAAAATTGACAAGGCTTATGAATAGATTCCTTTTCGCCCGAGTCAATGCGACATAAAACAAGCGCCTTTCCTCGTCGATCCCGTTCTCTTCCAAAGAACGCTCGTGGGGAAAAACGCCAAATTCCATGCCTACTACGAACACGCACTCAAATTCAAGTCCTTTCGCGGAATGAACCGTCATAAGAGTCACGGATGGATGTGACTCGGAATTATCCTCCACCTTGTCGGAGTCATCGTATAGGGAGTATTTTTCGAGAAATGCCGATAGATTCGCCGAATCAAGATCCGGGTTGTTTTCAAATAATGCCATCGCGTTTACGAGTTCGAAGACGTTTTCTTGCCTCTTGAGTGCTTCCTGACGATCCTTATACATTTGCAAAAGACCTTCAATGTATCCAATTTCTTTCAGAAAATTCTCGCACTTCCAGGCAAGATTACCGGGACTTGAAAATTCCTTGCGCCATTTCGAAAAAATACGATTCATTTCAGCTGCCGCTTTCGCCGCCTTTCCTCCTAGAGCCACCAAAGAGGAATTGTCCGCAATAGCTTCGCAAAAAGATCTACGAGACTGATTCTTTTCCTGTCGCAAAATCTCCAAGGCTCTCTCGCCAAATCCTCTTGGGGGAGATGCTATTATCCTGGCGAAACTCTGATCGTCCCTCGGATTCACTATCAATCTTAGGTACGCTACGGCATCACGCACCTCCCGCCTTTCATAGAACGAACGGGAACCGATTATCCTGTACGGTATACGCAAATCCCTGAGGCATTCCTCAAAATTCCTCGACTGGTAGTTTGATCGGTAAAGTATCGCGATATCATCGTAACCAATCTGAGAGGAATTCGCCTTCATATTTTCTATCGTCTCGGCGACGAAAGCCGCCTCAGCGTATTCATCGTCAACCGCCGCCAACGATATCGGCTCGCCATCTCCGCATTCAGACCACAAATTTTTTTCATGCCTATCTGCATTCTTAGATATAACCGCGTTGGCGGCATCAAGAATGGTCTTGGTGGAACGGTAGTTTTGCTCAAGCTTGAAACTTTTTACTCCTTTGAAATATTTCGGAAAGTCAAGGATGTTCCGTACTTCCGCGCCACGCCATCCGTAAATGGACTGGTCGTCGTCTCCAACTACGCACAGATTCATGGCATCTCCCGCCAGCATCCTTATCAATTTAAACTGCAAAGAGTTCGTATCCTGATATTCATCCACCAGCAAGTGGCTGTGCTTTCTTCTGCAGGCATCTAGCACATCTGGAAATTTTTCGAATATCCTTACTGTCAAAAGAAGCAGGTCATCAAAGTCCAGCATATTCTGGACAAAGAGAAGAGAATTGTATTTTTCGTAAACTTCCGCGATATTCGCATAGTCGCGACCAACCCCATCATCCTTCAGTTCCCCTGGCTCCTTCATCAGCGACTTACACCTGCTTATCACGTTCATGCATACGGACGGCTGAAGATCGTCCTTGAAACCAAGTTCCGCTATCGCCTGTTTGATGATTGATATCTGGTCGGAATCGTCCGCTATGGTAAAATCTGCCGTCCATCCAAGCAAAGTTATTTCACGTCTTAAGAGTCGCGAGCAGTAAGAATGAAAAGTTCCTATGAATACTCTCTTAGATTCCTCCGATCTCACTAGAGATGCCAATCTCTCACGCATCTCGTTGGCGGCCTTATTGGTAAAGGTCATCGCGGCAATATTCCCGGCATCAATTCCACAATCTATCATATGGGCTATCCTGTGGGTTATCACTCGGGTCTTTCCAGTGCCAGCTCCAGCGAAAACGAGAACCGGACCATGAATTGAACGTACGGCGGCGGCCTGTTCGGCATTCAAGCCTTCAAATATTTTGCCGGAACCTTTCATATCTTTTCCCAAAATTAAAAACAATTTCCAGAATTCGCCGCATAACTTAACGCCATTTTCATTTTTGACCAACGATTATCTATCCATGTCGTTGCAATTGAAACTCAAAGCACAAATGCTATCTTGAAGAAAGAAAAATCATTTGAGGAAATTTCACCGATGAGCAGAGATCTGATAAATGACGCCCGCGCCTTAATCACCGAATACAGCGCGGGGACTTACCTCTTCGAAGATTCATCAGCCAATTCAATCGGACAGATCCTGGCGACGATGGGACAGAATCGCAAAATCAGCCTAGTCATGAGCGACAGCGAAGAAGCATGGAATGTAAAATTACAGGAAAAAATAAAACTCTCATTCATCTCAAATGGACTGTCAATATACCGCGGAATAATACGCGGAGCAGTACAAAACGCAGCAGTCGAAGATGTATTAAGGATTGCGACAATCTTGGAGGAATGTGAGCCTGACATAGTAACAATAGTCGGAGGAGGAAGTGCAATAGATGCCGGTAAGACGGCGGTAATATACAGCAAGCTGAAACCGGAATTCCCAGACATAAACAACTATGAAGGGGAAGGGAAGATATCAGCAATGCTGGCTAAGTCAGGAAAAAACATTCCTCAAATCTTAGCATTCCAAACTTCTATATCACCAGCTCACATAAGCAGTTCAGCCGAAATCTACTCCGCGCGAGACAATAGAATTCTTTTCTTGAGCGATCCTGCTTTAAGGCCGTCAAGAGCCTTATTCGATCCGCGCTCTACATTAAGCCTGCAACCACAAAGAGTGAAAAATGGAGCATTGGAAGCTTTTTCCCACTGCCTGGAGACGTACATCACTTATCAAGGCGATTATGCGGAATACATCGAATACTCATGCCTGACAGCAATGGAGATAGTAGTGAGATATGCGAGAAAAGCTATCGACAGCGAAGACCTAGAAGCAAGAGCTGCCATCGCCCTCGCCTCAGACATAGGAGGAATAGCCCTTATGACGGCAAATGCCAACTGCGGGCATCTGAATGTGGGCATGGCAAGAGAAAAAATAGAACATCCCGCATTATGCGCCCTATTAAATCCGTATTATTTGATCCTATATTCAAACGCGATCGGAGACAAGCTTGCAAAAATTGCGGAAATGCTAAAATCCTGCGGTTTGAATATTGATCTCACATCATATGAAGATACGAGGGCGCTTTCTGAATCTGTCGCAGAGACGATAATGCTGTTTTATAAGGACCTGAAACAACCTACGAATTTATCTGAAATCCCGGGATTCGATGAGAAGCAAATTGCTGTTTTAGTGGAAAACGCAAAAAAAGAATTGTCGAAATCTGGATTCAAACAATTGCCTATAGAACTAAACTTAGTTAATGCATCAAGATATCTGCGACTGCTATATGAGGCAGCCCACACCGGCGACTGCTCGATAATCATAAGCCCTTGATAATCTCATATTTCCTTCGCCTTACTCTGTTCCGTCAAACATCTCGATGCCATTGCTGCCCTAAACGACTCCATCGAGGTCGGCATTCGGCACCGGAACTGGTATCCACCTCCGCCTTTCAGGCTATGGTGGACAGGTCCAGCTTCGCCATTTGGACTACGAAGGACAAGGTAATATTCGGAATCGGCTGAATTCATTTCCCGATACCGGAAGCGATAGCGACCCCGAGCTGTCGACCATAGCCCGAAGGGCGGAGGGGAACACCGAATCAAAACAGGGCTCAGACACATTTCCCACGTGTGAAATCAAATTTATTCAGGAAGAGACTGACTATTTATATCCTTTAACCTTTAACAATTTCTCATGAAACTTACTTATTGAATCTTCTTAAGAAGAACATCCCT
>CAZXAC010000015.1:0-20412 GCA_964638335.1 uncultured Lentisphaera sp.
TATAAGTTGATTTTAAAGATTATCAGAAAACACCCGATTAAGTTTACATGAACCATATTGTATATCTCCTCATTTTTCGTGAGGCCGTCGGCGTGTATTCCAGCTCTTGTGGTGTTAAATTCTGAGCCTACGAAAGGATAGTTTGACGGTATGTGATACCCTATGACATCGCGGAAGTAATCAGCCGCATCGCTTATCGCGGTCGTATCTATGCCGTCATGAATTCCGGTTATCCCCATCCACTCAAAGACAAGACCTTCTAGCGGAGGATTGCCGGTCCTTTCTCCGAAGCCGAGGAAAGTCGCATTCGCCGCGCAGACACCGTGCAACCAAGCGGTTGTGGCGTTCGCAAGAACTTTGTGGAAATCGTTGTGCCCATGCCACTCGAGTTGTTCGGATTTGATGGAAGTATTATCAAGTATAGACTTCACGAGAGCAGGAATTCCTCTGGGAAGCTCAGAACAGGCGTAGGGCAATCCATACCCCATCGTATCGCAAAGTCTTATCTTGAGCATTTCATTTTTCCCGCCGCAAATCTCGAGCAGTTCATTTATCATCGGAATCACAAAACCAAAGATATCCGCTCTTGTAACATCCTCCAAATGGCACCTGGCGACTACGCCATTTTCCAATGCGGCAGAAACTATGTCCTTGTAGGAATCCAGCGCTTGCCTGCGAGTTTTTTTCAATTTAAGAAATATGTGATAATCGGAACACGAGGTCAATATCCCGGTCTCCCTTATTCCCATCTTCTTAACAAGTTCGAAGTCTTTTTTTACGGCGCGTATCCAAGCGGTTATTTCAGGATATTTAAATCCAAGTTTATGGCATTTCTCCACCGCGAGTCTGTCAGTTTCTCCGTAGAGGAAAAATTCTGTCTGCCTTATCAGGCCTCTCTGTCCTCCGATCCGGTTCATGAATTTGAATATTTCGACGATTTGTTCAACAGAATAAGGCGGCCTAGATTGTTGTCCGTCCCTGAAAGTCGTGTCTGTTATCCATATATCTTTGGGGAGTCTTGGGGGTAAAGCCTCTCCGGAAAGCTTAACTGACGGAATTTTCTCATATGAAAAGACATCCCTTAGGAGATTAGGCTCGGATATATCCATGAGTTCATATTTCATTTTACCCCCTTACAAAATTCTACTTCTGCTTTTCTGCTTCAAGTTAGTGCATAATATATCCTTCAAGCGAATTTGCAAAAAAAGGATATCAGGATAGGAGTATTTTTTTTAATTCTTCTTCGAGGTTGGGAGTAAAGATAGCTTTCCCGAAGGCGGAAATCATCTCATCCCTGCTCCAAAAGCGGATTTCCTCAATTTCTTCTGAGTTGAAATTAAATGGCCCATCGTATGTAACGGCATAAACTTTAGTGTTCTCGGATTCGATATTGTTCCTTATTTGTGAGTCAAAAAGATAACTGAGAGGAAAGGCAAACGAAACACCGAGTTCCTCTTTCATTTCACGTCTTGCCGCCGACTCATAATCCTCTCCCGGCTCGAGATGACCGCCCACGGCGGTATCCCATTTCCCCGGCTGAATGTCCTTTTTCGGCGAGCGTTTCTGTAGGAGAATCCTGCCATCGGAGTGAAATACAACGACATGTACTGTCCTGTGAATTAGTGACGGGTTTCCATGGCATTCACTGCGGAGAGCTCTGCCTATTATATTGTCGTCTTCATCAACGACATCAAAATATTCTTCATTTTTCTTCACTTTTATGAATCGGAATTTATATGCTGGATCTACAGTGAATTTAATTCAAGGAGTCGAGCGTTTTGCGGCTCCCCTAAAATATCTACTTTCATAACTGGCTTTCTGAAAGCGGCTCTTTATCACATCATTTTTCTGACAATAATTTTCTTCGACATATCGTGACCTATAGCGAAGCGTGATTCACCGCATTTCACAAAAACCGGACCACCGCTGTTCGATATCACCTCCAAGGTAAGATCTTTCCTTATTCCCATTTCGCTGAGTCGGGTTATAAATCCTTTTCCTCCTTCCAATGAGACGACTATCCAAGTGGAGCCAGGTTGAACTTCTGATAATTTTTTTTCGTTTTTGTGTAAAATGTTTTTCATTATCTAAAATTAACGACGAATGCCACTAGGCAGAATCAAGCCATTGCCACAGCGGCGATCTCGCTGAAGATATCTTTCAGGCTCTTGCTTATTCCCCAGCCAGGGAAATGCGCCTTGAGTTTTGAAAGATCTGATATGTAGCATATATGGTCGCCCTCGCGGTTCTGTTCCAAATATTCCGATTCAAGTTTCCTTCCGGTCACTTCTTCAGCCATTTTTATCGCCTCGAGCATTGAGACGCTGTTGCCTCTGCCGCCGCCAAGATTGTAGACTTCTCCGCAACGGGGGTTTTCATAGAACGCCTCGAACGCGCGGCATACATCGAGAGAGTGTATGTTGTCCCTTACCTGCTTCCCTTTATATCCGAATATGCGGTATTTCCTTTTTTCCTTCACGCATTTGATCAGGTATGCGAGGAATCCATGTAGTTCGGCGGCAGAATGCGCAGGGCCGGTCAGACATCCGCCCCTATAGCAGGCAGTCTTCATTGAAAAATATCTTCCATATTCCTGAACCATAACATCCGCCGCGACTTTGCTCGCACCGAATATACTATGCATCGAATTGTCAATGCTCATGCTTTCCTTCACGCCGTTGTAATCCACTGGGTCGGCATATTCCCATCTGCTTTCAAGTTCCTTCAGCGGCATCCGGTTGGGAGCGTCGCCGTAGACTTTATTAGTGCTCATGTGGCAGAACACCGCTTCCGGACAAAACCTCCTAGTCGCCTCAAGCATATTTAAGGTTCCCACCGCGTTGACATCAAAATCATCAAAAGGTCTTGACGCCGCCAAATCATGGCTTGGCTGCGCCGCGCAGTGGATTATAAATTCGGGTTTTATATCTTCAACGCTTTTGAGCAGTTCCGGCCTGTTTCTCAGGTCAATAGAGCTGTGAATAAAGTTCTTGGCAGTCCTCCTTATGCGCTTGAGGTTCCATTCGGTATCTCCATCCGGTCCGAAAAAATCCTTTCGCATGTTGTTATCAATTCCATAAACCTTCCAGCCTCTTTTTTCGAAATATGTGACACACTCAGAGCCTATCAGGCCGCTACTCCCTGTCACCAGCAATTTTTTCAAGACACCCTCCGGATTCGATTTCAGAATTAAAAAGCTCTCTTTAGGTGCTATATTAATAGTTTTGTTTTTCAATTTTTAAAGCCCGAAACATGAAAGAGAACATAAAAAACAACGACAATAGCTCATCTCTCAAAGATATCAGCTCCGAAAAGCTGAAGGCGGGTGACAGATTTCTACGTTCCGGAGCCCTAATATGCTGTGAAAGAAAAAATGACGGAAGCATTGAAGCTCTTTTCCGTGAAGAGGAGTCTGAAAAAATAATCAGGACTCTCGCCTCTAACGAAGGCAGAGGAAGGATAAACTGCTCCTGCGGCTCGCCCGCCACCTGCCTACATGCGCCCGCCCTGCTCGCGCATCTGGCAAAATTCTCAGAAGATGATGGTGTGTCCAGGAAAATCGCACGAAAGCCTGGATACGGCTCGCTACTGCTTAGGAACAGAGATTCTTTGACATCCGAATCCCAGCCGAGCTCGCGTGATTCATGCCTTAGAATATTCTTCCAAGATGAACTTCCTCATCTGCCATCAAAATGGTCGGTACTGAAAATATCCGTCGAAATCATATCAGAGAATAAATCTTACAGGGGAAATATCGGAAATCTGCGCCAGCTTCACAGCAAGGGCACAGTAGGCGGACTGCTGAATAATTCGCAATTTTCCCTACAGGAAAAACAGATAGTCAGATATCTGTCATTCAATGCTGACTACGAAGACTCAAGCCTTTTGCTGAACGCCGAGAAAGCTTCGGATTTCTTCCATTGCCTGGTGGGATTCAAGAACGTATTCTGCAATTCCACCAATTTATCCTTTTTCCCAGAGCCTTGCGATCTCGCCGTAGGAGAGATCAGCGGTGGAACAATAAAAAAAATTGTCCCCCTGATAAGCACGAAGCTCTCATACTTCAATCTTGAAAATTCAAGTTTCGTGATCGGACAAAACGGCGTATGGGTGGGAATTTTCGGAAACTACTTCTGGATACCGGGGTCAAGGGATGTTAAATGGATACGCGACTTCGCCAGATACAACGCGAAGTTCGCGAATGACGAAGAATTCAATGCGGAAATTGAGAAATTCAAAGTCAGTGGACTAGAAATTGTTTCAGGATACAAAATACCAAAGAACAAAAAAGAAACTCAACCAAAGCCAATATTGCTTGCGAATTTCGCTGGCGGCAGAGAACTTCGCTTAACCTTGCTTTTCAGATATGCTGATGCAGTTTTTCCGGCAGACTTCAAAAATGCCGGATTGTGCGCAGGTTCCATAATCGAGAGGAATACATTCTTCGAATCCAATTTTGAGAGACGCCTGCTCTTTGCCGGATTCAAAAAGGACATGAAAACTCCAGGTCTTTATAGCTCCTCCAACAGCGAACTTTCCGGGCTTTTCATGAGAAAGTTTTCCTCGGAGTGGAGCGCCGATGTTGAGATATACGTAAAGGGGGCCACAAACCTCATAGAAGAAGCGAAGAGAAATCTTCCTGCCGCCTTGCACACAAGACTGGTATCTGAAGACAACGAAGGTTTTAACATTGAGTGCGAAATTCGCTCCGGGAAGGAGAAAATTCCAATCGACAAAATACTCAAGGCATGCGAAGATGGCTCCGCTTTCATTGAGACAGAAGATAAGGCGTTAGTTGAAATTCCTGATGAGCTTAAAAAATTTGTTTTGGCCACAAAAGACATGCTCAGGAACGTGAACGGATCCACGCTTCGGATATCAAAGGCGCAATCCCTCGCTTGGGATTCCTTCTCGGAAGATTTTTCTCAGAATAGAATCGCGAAAATCACCGAATTTCGGAACGGAGTCAAATTGCACCCTCCGCATTTGGTGATATCAAATGAATTCTCCGGTTCACTCAGGGAATATCAGAACGAAGGCGTGGCATGGATGCTCTCAAGATTTGAAAATGGGCTTAATTGCATGCTCGCCGACGAGATGGGGCTCGGCAAGACGGTACAAACGATAAGCCTGCTCCTGGAAATGAAAACAAAATACAAAGATGAAAATCGCCCAAATCTGATAGTCTGCCCAAGCAGTCTGACCGAAAATTGGCAGATGGAAATTGCGAAATTCGCACCTACCCTAAAATGCGTACGGCTTCATGGCATGGAACGTGAGCGTATATGGAATGAAACATCAAATCCGGACGTAATCATAAGCTCATATTCCACGTTCAAGCGTGACATAATCCGCCATTCGGAGAAAAAATACCGCCTGCTCGTACTAGACGAGGCCCAACATATAAAAAATCCGGAGACAGGCAATGCGCGTTCTTGCAAAAAGATAAATGCGGCGCATAAACTTGTATTGACAGGAACTCCAATAGAAAATGCTCCGATAGAGATATGGTCAATAGTGGATTTCCTTCACCCCGGCATATTGGGTACCCATAACAGTTTCAAAAAGCAGCACTCAGGCTCTGAAAATAACGATGAAGCTCTGAAAAGGCTTGCGGTAAAGATTTCGCCTCTCATACTGAGGAGGCGCAAGATGGACGTCCTGCCACAGCTTCCGCCGAAAACCGAACAGATGCTCTATTGCGAAATGGACGACTCGCAGGCGGAAGCCTACGAAAAAATCCGACTCTCATTCAGGAAAAAATTCGAAGAGCTGAGCTCTGGAGGGATCAAAGCGGGAACGAAATTCGAGCTTCTCACTCTGCTGCTGCGTCTCAGACAATTCTGCTGCCATCCGTCTCTCCTGCCGGACGAGTTTCAATCCGCCTCACTTCCATCAGCGAAAACCGAGCTATTGAAAGAGCTCATCTTGGAGGCTGGAGACAGCGGACAAAAAACTTTGGTGTTCAGTCAATTCCCTTCACTACTAAAAATCATAGCGGCGTGGCTGGATAGCAGGCATGTCTCATATGAATATCTCGATGGAAGCACAAGCGACAGAATGGAAAGAGTGAGACGTTTCAACTCGGAAAAGGAATGTGGTGTCTTTCTATTGAGCATAAAGGCGGGTGGATTTGGTTTGAATCTAAATTCAGCTGAGAGGGTCATAATTTACGATCCATGGTGGAACCCGGCAGTGGAACAACAGGCGGCCGACAGGGCACACAGGATAGGGCAGACAAAACCAGTGGTAATACAAAAATTACTAGTAAAAAACAGCATAGAAGAAAAGATCCTTTCCATGCAAGAGAGGAAAAAGAGATACTTCGATAATCTTATGGAGGAGGCTCCTTCGGTTTTCAAAAATCTTTCACTTCAGGAAATCAAAGCCCTCTTCGACTAAAAAAACATAGTATAAGACGATGTTCGTCAGGCGGGTTGTAAAACCCGCCCTCCTTTGATAAAGACAAATCAGCGTCGTGGTCGCTATCGGAATCCTCCGCCGCCCTTCGGGCCATGGAGGACAGGTCCCCCTTCGCCCAATGAGCTAAGGGGAGCAGATCGCTATCATAATCGTTATCGTAATCGCAATCGTAGTCGCAATCGTAGTCGTAGTCGTAGTCGATTGAAATTCTTTTACGACAGTGATTACGATAGCGAAAAACGCAAGATTGATAAAGTTTTCATAGACGTATTTTCCTGTGATCATTTTTCATGAAATATGCGGGTTGAAGGGCTTAGCAAAATCAGATTAAAGTGCTAGATTACACGCCTCTAGAAATCTTAATGAAGAACTTTGAATACTGGGGGAGCGAAAAAAAATGGGAAGATACAGGAGCAATACCTGCGGAGAGCTCAGACTTTCCGATGTCGGACGTGAAGTAAAACTGTCAGGATGGGTCCACAGGGTCAGGGATCATGGTGGAATCTTGTTCATAGATCTAAGAGACCATTACGGGATCACTCAGGTAGTGATAAATCCCCAAATGGATTTCTACCGCAATGCTGAAGACTGGAGAAATGAGAGTGTGATTTCTTTCGGTGGCAAGGTAGTGGCAAGGTCCCCTGAGACAGTAAACCAAAAGCTACCAACCGGAGAGATAGAAATAGTAGCGGAAAACATGGAGCTGTTGGGAGAATGCGAACAAATTCCTTTCCAAGTGGCAGTGGATGATTCCGCTCCGGAAAATCTGAGGCTGAAATACAGATTCCTGGATCTACGCAAGGAACGCCTGCACAACAATATCATACTGAGGTCAAAAATAATCGCCGAAGTAAGGCGGATTATGCAGGAGATGGGATTCAACGAATTCCAGACGCCGATATTGACAAGCAGTTCTCCGGAAGGAGCGAGAGACTACTTGGTTCCAAGCAGACTTCATCCGGGAAAATTCTATGCCCTCCCCCAGGCACCACAGCAATTCAAACAGCTTTTAATGGTTGCCGGTTTCGATAAGTACTTCCAAATCGCGCCATGCTTCAGAGATGAAGATGCCAGAGCAGACCGCTCTCCGGGTGAGTTCTACCAACTCGATATCGAGATGAGTTTTGTCTCCCAGGATGATGTGTTTGCCGTAGTTGAGAAGGTTGTTTCTTCGGTCTTCAAAAAGTTCGGCAAGCGTAAAATGGATGAAGCTCCGTTTATAAGAATACCTTACAGGGAGTCAATGGAAAGATTCGGAACAGATAAACCCGATCTTCGCAATCCACTCGAAATGACAGACATGACGGAGCTCTTCATAAACAGTGGGTTCAACGCTTTCGCAAACGTGGTAAAAAACGGCGGAGTGGTAAAGACCATAACAGTAAAGAAGATTTCAGACAAGCCGAGAAAGTTCTACGATGATATGATCGCGTTCGCGCAATCTGTCGGTGCAAAGGGTCTGGCTTACATAGTAATATCTGGAGGAGAGGAGAAGAGCCCGATAGTCAAATTCCTCTCAAGGACCGAGCTTGACCAGATAAGAAAAAACGGCAAACTCGAAGACGGAGATGCCATATTCTTCATCGCTGACAGCAAGGAGAAAGCGTTTGAAATAGGAGCGGCTGTAAGGACGGAACTCGCGACAAGACTTGCCCTGATTCCTAACGATGTATTTAAGTTTTGCTGGATAGTTGACTTCCCGATGTTTGAAACAGACAAGGAAACTGGGAAAATAAGCTTCAGCCATAATCCTTTTTCAATGCCTCAAGGTGGAATGGATGCTTTGCTCACAAAAAATCCATTGGAAATATCCGCATGGCAGTATGACATCGTATGCAACGGAGTGGAACTCTCAAGCGGAGCAATAAGAAATCACCGTCCCGATGTAATGTACAAGGCATTCGAAATGGCGGGATATTCGAAGGAACAAGTCGATCACAAATTCGGCGGCATGATAAATGCGTTCAGATACGGAGCGCCTCCTCACGGCGGAATAGCGCCTGGAATAGACAGGATGGTGATGCTTATCAGCGAAGAGCCTAACATCAGAGAAGTCATAGCCTTCCCGTTCAATCAACAGGCACAGGATCTGATGATGAATGCACCGTCGGAAGTGGAATTAAAGCAACTGAGAGAACTCCACATATCAATAAAAATGCCAGAAAAGAAAACAGCGGAAAAATGAAAATTTGTACTATAATTGGGGCAAGACCGCAATTTATCAAAGCGTCGGCGCTTTCCGCGAAATTCGCAAAGATGCGCGCCGATGGCAATGATGTGAAAGAAATTATAATTCACACTGGACAACACTACGACAAGGAAATGTCCGCAGTATTCTTCGAGGAACTCGGAATACCGAAGGAAAAATACAATCTGAAGGTCGGTTCCGCATCCCATGCCGTTCAGACGGCAAAAATGCTTGTCGATTTAGAAAAGACACTTTTGAGTGAAAGGCCCGACATCGTCCTGATATACGGAGACACCAACTCTACACTGGCAGGAGCCCTCGCCGCTTCAAAATTAAAAATTAAGATTGCACATGTTGAGGCTGGTATGCGTTCTTTTAACCGGGCAATGCCGGAAGAGATGAATCGCATAGTTGCCGACCATCTTGCCGATATAAATTTATGCTCAACGAAAACTGCCATGGAGAACCTTGCGCAAGAGGGGTTAGCTAAAACAGCCAAACTCGTCGGAGACATAATGTTTGATGTCGCAATGATCTTTTCATCAAAATCTGAAAAGATACAATCAATCTTAATGAAAAAACTGGGCGTAAAGGAGAAAAATTTCGTCCTTATGACCTGTCACAGGGCGGAAAACACCGACGACAAAAACAGACTCAGCCAGATAGTCTCAGCGGCAAACGAGATATCGGAAAAATTCAAAATAGTTTTCCCTGTCCATCCCAGAACAAGGAAGATACTCAAGGATATGTCCATCAGGACCGGAAATGGGATTCTGCTCACATCACCTTTGAGCTACATCGAAACCATCGCACTTGAAAGAAAATCGCTAATGATAATGACCGACTCCGGAGGAGTACAGAAGGAAGCGTTCTTCTTCAAAAAGCCATGCATCACCATGCGCGATGAGACAGAATGGGTAGAAACAGTCGAATCAGGCATGAACATCATCACAGGGGCAAACAAAAAGAATATATTGTCGGCTTTTGCGAAATTCGCAAAAAATCCTCCCAGCACGAAGATATCACCGTATGGCAAAGGCGATTCGGCGGATAAAATCGCAAGAACCCTCTTCAATCTTTTCGAAAGATCAAAAATCTAATACTCAAAGCTGTGCATAGATATTAGCTCGAAGCCCCCCTATCCTGAGCCAGCAAAAAACTTATTGAAGTTATTTCCTATGCCTTGCCTGCTCTACTTCGATCTTGTATTTTTCGTTGTATTTTCTGTTTTCAGCAATGTTATCCGTTTTAATCCACTCATCGAACACCAAGCAGTCTTTTGTGAAATTCTTGAATTTTCTTGCGGAATTATTCAAGTCGCAATTCTTGTATGTTTCGCAACACTTATCACATAACGAATATGTAAGTGTATTGGTTGTAATATTACGCCCAACCAAGCAAGAGATGTCTTTGCATGAGTAAAAAACTTTTCTCCCTTTTTCATCGTATGCAAGGGCAGAACTAGTCAAAATATTCCTTGTCATAGATGAAACGAGATATGCCACTTTCTTTTTCAAATCGGTATTGCCAGTAAAATCAAGGCTGATCAAGTAGTAGTGCCTGTTTATGGTTTTCTCCGATGTTATGTAATAAACACAGATGGCATCTTCAGGAGGAGGAACGGCAAATAATACGCGAAGCATTAGAATATCCTGATTATAGCATCCGCCCTCCTTCGAGAAAACAATAGGGTCTTCCTTGGGCATCGGAATTGCTGGAAGCAACTCCACCTTAGCTCCCATGAATTCAGCAAGCTCCTTTACTGTAATTCTCAGAACATCCTCCTTGTTTTCTCCTATTGGCTGTACGTATATCTTATAGTTTTCAGGGAATTTTCTCACATCTTTCGCTGTAGTCAGTTTTACTTCAAGATCATCTATTTTGCCGATTTTATCGGAAAGATCTTTTATATTAGCCTTAAACTCCTCAGTTTTGCCTTTGGGAATATGTCCCCTCCAATTGAAAATGGTCTTGCTGTCGAATTGTTCCAATATTAATGCCGCCTTCTTGGAATTTCCGGTTTCAAAGTAGCATTTGGCTAGTTCTAGCTGAATATATGGATAGGGCTTTGCACCGCTTGAGATCATGTTCTCATACGTTTCTATCGCCTCTTCGGGTCCCTTAAGCTTGACTGTCAACTGCATAATTCTAAAATAGTCATCATATGTTTTATCTTTCAAATACAAAAGATACTGAAGCTCCTTGTCTTCATCTCCGGTTTCACGACAAATTTTTGAATAAACGTAGGCAATGCCGACTTTATCCCCCGGGAAAGAGGCCAAATGTTTTTCCGACATATCTGCGGCTTCCTTGAATCTACCCATCTTGTATAAGGCAAAAACTTTCCACAAGCCTAAGCTTCCAGCAAAAGATTTTCCTGAATAACTGTCGATGATACGCATGGCCTCCTCATACTCAATACCGCAATTTATTCTGGCAACTGCACGTAATGACTGGGAATATTCTGTGCCTTTTGCGACTGGGATTGGCCCTAGGATAGCATCAATTATTTTTATGAATGATTTTTTTTCTTCATCCGAAATATTTTCAAGAGTTTTTCTTGAATGAAACATAAAACAGCATACAACATCATAGATTTTCTTCTTGTCGTCGCCGATCAGGTAATATGCCGATTCCAAATTTGCTAGGGCATGGTAGTACATAAATGAAATAATCCTCCGCCACCTTTCACCTTCTCCAAATTCATACCGCGCCTTATAAATCGTCTCCGATAATATTTTTGAATATACATTCGCCTCCCTTGCTTTCGCATCATTCGACTGCACTGTCATTTGCGGGGTAGAATGCCTGCGTTCGGCAAGCTTTAAGGCCAGCATGGAGGCCGACAAAGGAATCGCATCCTTCGCGCATACTGCGGAGGCAGTGTCCAGCACTACTGAATTTTTTCCGTCGACCAAGTGAAGATTCAGCATGAATTTCAAATTGTAATATTCACTTACCGAGCCCATTATCACGCGGTCTGCGCCGACTATTCTGGCTATGCCGCCAGCAAAATTTTCACTGGCTCCATTAATGTTTTCCAATTTCATCTCTTTGAGAATATTGTCTATCTTCTCACGAGAGACAAGTCTTGCGATTTTTCCGCTTTCTTGAAGGGCCATTTCGATCTCAGTAGTGGAGAATTTCTCCTTGTCGCAATTTTCACTGGCAACCGAGAAGGGCAATATTGCCCAGGTCTCATCAAGTTTTTCGACCTTCTCGCCTGAAGGTTTTTTCGGCTTTAGATTCATTGCCGATATTATCGGAGCGGCAATTTTCCAGTAATCTGCAGGATCCGAACTAATGTCAAATTTTTTAAACTTATCTCCCTCTTCCAGGATTTCATTTATCATAACTGAACAGGAAACGTCCCTGTCGATAAATACCGGATTCCTGTCCGCAGAAAGTAGATAATGACCTGTAATTAGGTAGTCTGCGGAAGGAATCAACAAATCGTTTGGGTTAGGGCTTTCTTTTTCCGAACAAAGGGACTTTATTTTCGCTATTGAGTTCTCCAGCGCCATATTGTAACCGCTCGCACGGCTCAACGTGATGCAGTTGTACTTGGAGGCTATTATTGCAACAATTCTTTCCCTTACGGCAAATATATTGTTTAAAGACGTGTCTGTGAAGTAAGGAAACACATGATCGAATGGAACTATTCCGGACACGGCTATTTTCAGTAATTTGTCTTCATCTTGGGATGGAACAGAAACTCTGCCATCCACAAAAGAGATTATTTCACCACCTATCACGTCGTTCTCGGAATCCACAAGTTTTAAGAGCAGTGTGGACTTTTTTAAAGCGGGGACTTCCAAGATCGTCTTTTTGCCTGAGGCCCCCTTTGTTTCGGACAATATTTTGCCTCCCTCGTCAAAAAATATCAGATATGGCGTCAAGGCTGATACCTGATATGAAACTGTGTTTGGCTCTGCGAGATTCGCATCTACCTGTATTTTCCCTTCGCCAATATCCTGCACATCAACTATAAGCGGGACATTCACAATCTTGAACGAAGTCTGGGCTCCAGGACTTCTTGTGCCATCTGCAAATTGAATTTCGAATTCGTCAAGGCTTTCCCCCTTTTCCGGGGCAGGAATTTCGCATTTAAAAACACTGAAACACTTGTCTTCAGTAATTCCCATCTTGCCCCGAGCAAGTTCACGAGAACCGATCTTGGCCACAAATTCTTTTTCAGAAAGCTCCCTTACTCCTCGAACTTCCAACACGTTGTTTTTGCCATTCCAGATTATTTTCTTAGTGCACAATATTGGAGGAGAAGGATTAGGAGAGAGCCTTATGGCGTGTGAATTGATCTTGAAAGTGTAATCACCTTCATTAACATAATCATATAGCACATAGCGGGCAAACGTATTCTCCGAATCCTTGTCAGAGAAAGTTGTCTGGAGGACGAGAAGATCGCCCTCCTTGGGCTGGTTTTTTAAATTAGTCCATGGGATAAAGACTTCAGACATGTATCCATTTTCTGTTTTCTTCCTTGCAAAAACAATATTGGGATCATTCTTATTGAATTTTTTTATTCTTGGCTCAGGAAAACGCTTATCTAGTCCGGGCGATATTAGGAAGCGCAGCGAATTTCGCTTATAGGGATTTTCTTTGAGCGAAATCTGAATGCTGTCTCCTTGGTATAAATTACCTTCCGACTCCGAAAGAAGATCATCGACAACAGAGATCAGCAGGAAAAGTCCGTCCTGATTCCAGGCAACCCTCATTCGGGGATCAAAATCGTCTATCTTCTCGCGTTCTCTTTCATTCTGAACATTCATCCATTCGTTACGGAATCCTTTCTCAGCCCAATCATCGGGATTGCCGTCCACCTTTATCCCATCCACGAATGGAATATCATAAATTACAACAGGTTCTTCCTTTGGAGGAGGATCCGAGAAACACGTGAGCGAAGGAGAAAGCAATAAAAACAAAAGCAGAAACCTTAATAAAAGCATGACTTCTCCTAATAAAAAGAAAAGATTTCCGAATCATTTAAATAAGGTAACATAGTTGCGAGGACTTTCAAAGCTCGGAAGTCCTGCAAAATTTTTATCGCCAGTAGTTCTGACTTGGTACAGGTCTAGGCATCTCTGCGCTTTATGCCTAGGTCGGACAGATGCTTGGTAAAATGATAGTCCAATTTTTCGATGTAAAGTTTCTCATTTTCCAAGAGGGTGGAGAAGAATTCTGTCCCCAATATCTTGTCAGAAAGTATAGCACCATAAGTTATGTGCAGGAGCTGCCTGGACTCATTCTGGCACATGTAGTCGGGCAGTTCTGAATCCTTTACGGAGTCGAGTTTTGCTATTTTCGTAAGGTCAGTTGTGACGTGATAAAGTTTTTTCGCATCGGCAAATGAATCGAGAGCCTTCTGATGCATTTTTCTGTACAGCTCTGGTTTCGCGAGCGATATCACTCTTACGGCTTCCAGCCAGCTTGTTCCGGCGGTTTTTAGATGCAATCTGCTGTTACTGAGTCTTCCGACTATCGGAAATACTGAGAACTTGTCGCTGCCGGAATGGACGGATATCTTGTAATTGCCATGTGTTCTGGCAAGTTCACAATGCATTGCGAACTGCTTTTCGAAAGTTTTTATGTCGCCTATATAGTCTATTCCCTTTTGGAATTCACCAATAAAACGCGGAGCGACCGAGACAAAATCCACTTTTCTCGCCGCGAGTTCATTGATGATATAGAAATGATCTTCTATCTTGGTTGGGCATGTAGTTTCATCTATTGAGACTTCAAGATCGGCGTCGCCCTTCTTTTTCTTTATATGTTTTGCGACTTTCGCGGCAAAGTCCATCGCATCGTTATACATGAGGGCACATCTCTTGGCGTCCTGAACGCTCATGGTAAAATTGAGTGTTCCTGTTTGGACATTGCGATCGAAATAAGTTTCCTTGACCCTTTCTCTGACTTCAAAAGGAAGAGTTTCGAATGCGGCATCTATCTCCTTTGGGCTGAGTTCGGCGAAACTCGTCTTCATGACATCCGATAAATCGAGAGTTATCATTGTCATTCCAACATCAAGAGCGGTCTCAATATCTTCGATTTTTTTTAGGTGATCTCCGTCGGCGCCAAAGTCTTCCCTGAAGGACTCCTGAAAAACTAGGAAGCTTACATCGTCTACCACATTCACGTAGGTTCTGCCTGTAAGCGAAAGCTCTCTCATGGACTGCTGGGCGAGAACTGGCGATGCTTCAAATTTTCTTATGGCTGAGATATGTCCTGGGGTCGCCCTTCCAAGTCTGTCTCCGCAACCGATGGAAGTTTTCTTTTTTCTCAGGGATACAGGAGCTGTCCAAGGGAAGAGTTTTCGTATCTGCGCGGCATTTTCAGCCGAGAGCTGGCTTTTCTTTGCGAATATTCCTGAATCCTGGATTAGCTCTCCTGCGAAATTCGCAATCATTCCGTTTTTCTTGTCAGACGCCAGGAGCAGGAATCTTGATTTTTTGTCTGCCGCCATCATTATGAGGCTGTCTCCGGCTCTGTTAACTGATTCCGGATATATTTTAACTGCGGATTTCTTCAAAGATGAAATCATAGGTTTAATTTCAGTTTCAGATCGTTTAATGTTTTCAGCCAAGAGTTTTATAACGGTTTTCATTTTTCCCCTTTATATTTTTGATATTTTAATCTTTTAGAACTTGCGCTTATTTCAGCCTCTATGTCTTGAACATGTGCCGGATGAACAACAGGATTTACCCACGGAAGGACATGATTCCGCCGAAGAACATTTTGAGAAAGGAGATGTTCCGACGGCATTAAATGTCGAAAGGATTTTTTGGGCTTTTTTAGAGCACTTTGGACACTCGGAGACTCTATCTTCGACTTTTGATATCTTATCGAAAATATGACCGCAGTTTAGGCACTTGAATTCAAATATTGGCATATTGCTATCTTCTCTTTTCAATTAATTCAAAGGCGAAACATACTACGACAAAATCAAGCGGCAAATATAAAAATCACAGTTCGCTGTCATGACGCGTCACTTAACTGTCAAGAGCAGTACTATTCCGAATGCCATTGTAAAAATTGCGACCGTCTCGATGATACCGAGAACCATCAGGTAATTTACGAATCCTTTTTCGGTTTCAGCGAAGGCGTCTGCCGCGCCGGCGCCTGCGATTCCCTGGAACCAGGCTGATATTCCAAGCGCGATTCCGCCGAATATTCCGAGCATGAGAAACAGCGGATAGTGATCAAATATCTGGGCATTTGACGTTGCGGCAATTTTCCCGTTTATGAAAAGCATCAGTATGAATCCGTATATTGTTTGTGACAATGGAGCACCGGCGAAAGCCAGCAATAGGAAAGGCGCTGGCTTGTTTTGGCCATAGCATTTTTTCCATGCGCCTATTGCTGAACTTCCAGCTGCTCCGGCACCAAGTCCTGATCCCATCGCGGCAAAAGCTACGGCGGCAAAGGCCCCGCCCTGACATAACGCTCTAACAAGTGTCTCGCTCATTTTTCTCTCCTGATTTTTTTATTTAATATTGTTGTTCGTTTCTATTTTTAAAGGATTGTATTTAAAACCTTTCCATTGCAATTCCATGTGGTTTGAGAATTCCAGCGTATTCAGCCTGATTCCGTGGACGAGCACTCCGAGAAAGCAAAGAACTATGTTGAGTGAGTGCCCTAGGAAAATTACGATTACGCCGGCGACAGACATCAGGGGGCCAGTAAAGAGCATCGCACCGATCTGATTTGTGTTTAGAGCCAGATAATATCCTGCGAGCCCCACAGCATATAGCCTGATATATGACAAGACGTCCGTAAAACTGCCTATTACCGCGAAGGGGAAATTGAAGATATCTCCGAGATTTTTCCAATCAACATAAAATGCTAGCAAGAGTAAAAATGCCAAAGGATATACTATTGCCAAGAGGCTTGTCGGCAACTTGCCACCGTCAACGAGAAGACCTTTTATAACGAAGAAGTTAGCCCATATAACCATCGCCCAGCCGAATTGTCCCAGAGACTTCCAGGATCCCAATAAAACACCTCTCCATATTCTGGCAAGTGAAAGATGTAGGCCGGCAAGGATGAAACATATAGTCTGTATCAGCCCATCCTTTGTCTCTGGATTTGTCAATGCGTCTATCCCTCTCATTGGAACTGGAAGTTTGTCAGAAGGAATGCTGAACCAACTTCCTCCAAGGGCGCCCCATATTATCGTTGAAATGCTAAGGACAATGAAAAGATTCAAGGGTAATTTCAGTTTGGCTTCGTTGCGGAATTTCATTTTCGCGAAAATCGCGGAGGCCAGGAAGAGGCATCCATATCCCGCATCGCCGACCAGCATGGCGAAAAATATTGAGAAGAAAAAGAGAAAGCACACGGAGACATCAAGTTCATCGTAGCCGGGCTCAACACCTATGAATTCAAATACTGGGCGTATTATCCTGAACGGCTTGGCTACTTCTATCAACGTTGGGACAAATCTATCGTCACTTGAAGCATCTTCCGCCAGAAGTCCCCAGCCATGCCTTTCTGAAGCTTTTTTCAGCGCGCTGTATTCCTTGCCCGGGATATAACCGCTTATGCAGGAAAGGCTGTCCTTGCTCTTCATGGAATCGAGCGCTTCGGCTAGGCTTAAGCGTTCCTTAATTTCCTTAAGCATGATTTTTATTTCGTTCTCGAAGATCTTCATTTCCGCGATTTTAGCGGAGTTCTGCTCGATATTTTTTTCGATGGACTTTTTCTCAGATCGAAGTTGGGATAGCGATTTTGACATATCTAGTTCTGAGAGTGGCAATTTTTCCGGATCAATCGCCGTTATTGATAGTATCAGGAAGAGAGTCCTGTTTTTATTCTCCCTAATGATATGCATCTCCGAGCCTTCCGGTTTAGAGAATTCATCATTTTTGCTCTTTTCGCAGAAATATATGTAAACGCCTTTTTCCTCGAGGGCTTTAATGTTCTCGGGATCGAAGTCTCCCCATTCAGAAAGTTTTTCAATATTGATATTTAAATTTAAAAGATCTTTTGCGAGATTCGAATTTTCCTCTGAAAGAGCGACTATTTGCCTGGCCTTTTCAGCGGATGGCAGTTTAACAAGATCAGGAGAAGTTGCGGAGGTTTTTCCCTTTCCCTTAAGGGATGACAATATCGCAACGGCGCGGGAAACTGTTTCAATTGATTTACCTATCGAGGCTCTGTCTTCTGATTCGGCAAGGTCCGTTGCCGAGACGTGCAATACGCCGAGCTTGGCGAGTTCAGATATGGAGGAATTTCTCTCATGGGAGAGGCATATTATCGAAACTTTTTTCATTGGTACAATCATTTCAAGCGGCCTCCGTCATCTTGCGTTTGGCGATTTTTGATCTTCCGACGGCGGCGGTGTCTTCATCTCCGAGGTAGATTTGTATCATGCGAATGCTGTCCTTAGCTTCGGGTATCTTCACCTTTTCAAAAAGATTGACGCGCTGAGATGTTGTCCTCAACTCATTCGTTATTAGTTCGAGCTGTTTTTCCACGATCATTCTTTCGACGTGGATTTTAAGGCTTTTCTTCAAGAACTCTATGGCGTCGTCTAGAGATGGTGGAGTTTCGAAAAGGTCATATTCCTTTTCGTCGAAATCGAGTCTTTCGAGTACGGGGACATCCAGTCCGGCGATGTTGACATTTGAGGTTACGATATTTTTTATTTGTATTATCTGCGGGATTTTTTCTGAAAGATCCGACATGGAAAAGATTTCAATCCATTTGAGGACGGCATCTTCAAGGTTTTTTTCTTCCTCTCTCAGTTTCTCAGTTTTCGCCTCGCATTTGCGGATCTCGAGTTGAAGCTGCTGTTTCTTCAGTTGAAGGGTAGGCAGAAAACGTTGAAACTGCTTCAGAGAATCCCTCTGATGTTTCAATTCACTTTTTGTTAATTTAATTTTTGGCATTTGCAATCAAAACTTCTAATTAAGAACTTAATTTCATTTTTACTTTTGAGTTACTTTAGCGCAATTCGCTCCAGTCATCAAAATCACTTCTCTTCACCTTTTTTATCTTTCGGCCAATATTTCTCGAGAAGCGAAGTTTTTATTCCAGTTTCAGTCTTGTCGAAACATTCTGCTATAGTGTTCCAGCCTAGATCCAAAGCCTCCTCCAGCGGGATATTCACTGCTAAATCCATCATTCTCCTTTCAAAGAGCTTACCATATTTAAGCAATTTTTTATCCCATGAACTCATTTGGAATCCCATGGACTGTTTTTCCAGAGTTTCCCTAAACTCCGCATATAGCCTTATCATCGTATCCATTATCGCGCGGTGATCACCGCGAGTCTTGTCGTTCACAAGCTGTTTAAGGCGGCTGAGGGATCCAAAAGGCTCAATTCGGCCGTTTCTGAGATAGAACTGTCCTTCGGTGATGTACCCTGTATTGTCAGGTATCGGATGCGTAACGTCATCGCCGGGCATTGTTGTGACAGCGAGTATTGTTATGGATCCTGCTCCATCGAAATCAACCGCTTTTTCATATCTTGACGCGAGCTGGCTGTAGAGGTCTCCAGGATATCCGCGGTTTGACGGTATTTGCTCCATGGTTATGGCGATTTCCTTAAGCGCGTTGCTGAAGTTGGACATGTCTGTAAGAAGGGTGAGCACCTTTTTGCCTTCAATCGCGTACTTCTCCGCGACAGCAAGGGCGAGGTCCGGAACCAACAGACATTCCACTATTGGATCGGAAGCGGTGTGTATGAACATAACGGAACGTGATAATGCTCCGTGTTTGTCCAATACATCCCTAAAGAAGAGATAATCATCGTATTTAAGCCCCATTCCTCCGAGTATGATCACATCGACTTCGGCCTGCATCGCGATTCTCGCAAGCAGTGTGTTGTAGGGTTCTCCCGCGATAGAAAATATTGGAAGTTTTTGCGATTCGACAAGTGAATTGAACACATCTATCATGGGGATGCCTGTTCTGATCATGTGGCGCGGTATGATTCTTTTTGCGGGATTTACGGAGGGACCGCCGATCTCGACAAGACTATCAGTTATTGGTGGGCGGGAATCTCGCGGCTCTCCAGCTCCGTTGAATATGCGACCTAGGAGGCTGTCTGAACCTGACACCATCATTGGACGACCGAGGAATCTGACTTCATCTCCGGTGCAAATCCCCCTGCTGCCGGCAAACACCTGCAAGAAGACCTTCTTATCGGACATTCTTATTACCTGAGCGAGCGATATTCCCCTACGCGACTTAACCTCCGCCAAGTCGTTGTATGCGACATCTTCCGCTTCAACGGTGATAACGTTACCAGCGATCTGTATTATTCTGTGATATACTTTACGCATTTGCGGATTTCTCCTTTATCTTCTGGTCTATTTTTTTCTCGGTTTCTGCGAATTTCGCATCCTTCATTGGGATGTAGTTCCAATCTATAAAGATCTGCCTGAGCTCCTGAAAGAATTTTCTTGCCTCTTCTTTTGAGGAGAATGAATATTCCGTTTTCATCGCATTAACGACTTTGGAAAAGGCTTTTTTCTGCCTGGCTTCATCGCTTGCTCCATCGACATCGTCGAATGTATTCTGCTGAAGGTATACATAGTCCAGGAATTCGCTCTTCAGATATATTTGGAAATCGTCAAGATGCGTGCCTTCTTCGCCGACTACTTTCATCATTTGGTGGACTTCGTTGCCACGTCTGAGCACAAATTGAGCAAAGACTATTTCCTCTTCTGGCACAACGCTAGGATATTTGCTCCAGCTGTCGAGGGGGTGTATCGCAGGGAAACGTCTAGCATTCGCCCTGTCTCTGGAGAGGCCGAGGAACGCGCCAACGACCTTGAGGGT
>CAZXAC010000016.1:0-20354 GCA_964638335.1 uncultured Lentisphaera sp.
AAAAATCATGGAAGAGAACATTCACACCTATATGCCGGGATTCACCCATCTGCAACACGCCCAGCCTCTGCTTTTCGCGCACCATATGCTTGCCTATTGTGAGATGTTTGCAAGAGACGCAAGCAGGCTTGAAGACGCCTTAGAAAGGATGAACATAATGCCGCTTGGTTCCGGAGCTTTGGCTGGTTCGACAATACCAATAGATCGCAGGCTTGTCGCAAAGGAGCTAGGCTTTAGGGCTTTGTGTGAGAATAGCATTGATGCCGTGTCCGACAGAGACTTCATGTGCGAAATTCTTTCATGCCTTGCAATTTTCGGAATGCATATATCCAGACTTTCTGAAGATATAATACTGTGGATGTCGCAGGAATTCGCTTACATTACAATTGGAGAAAATTTCTGCACAGGCTCTAGCCTCATGCCACAAAAAAAGAATCCCGATGTTGCCGAGTTGTCCAGAGGGAAGACAGGAAGGCTTTACGGGAATCTGTTGTCACTGCTAACTATTTGCAAGGGACTTCCCACGGCTTACAACAGGGATCTTCAGGAGGATAAGGAACCCCTCTTTGATTCTCTTGAAACTGTCGAAAAAATATTGTCGGTATATCCCGATATGATAGGAAGCATAAGATGCGACATAAAAAGAATGAAAGAAGCCGCATCCGATCCCTTTCTGATGGCAACGGACATTGCTGAAGCCCTTGTCATGGAGGGGGTACCTTTCAGAAAGGCGCATCACATGGTTGGTTCTTTGGTTAAACTTTCGGAAAAAATGAACCTCCCCATGAACAAAGTTCCCCTTGCGGAAGTGAAAAAGATTATCCCACAGGCAAACGAAAAATTTTTCAAAATGTTTTGTCCTCATTCAAGCGTAAAAAACAGATCCAGCGAAGGCGGGACTTCGCCCCAAAGCGTAAAGAAGAGGCTCAGATTCTGGGAGAAAGAACTTCATCTTCATCGCTCATGAAATATGGGAAAGAGGTTCAGATTATTTAGGAAGATTTTTTAGTCCTTGCCGTAAGATACGCGCCCCGTGTATTCGTCGACTTTAATTGTAGCGAACGCGCCTGCGGTTCTGTTTGTGACCACCAGAGTGTCGGTATTGAAAACTCCCTCACCCATCTCGACGAATCTCTCAGCTCCTACAATTCTGCCTGTCGGTTTGAATATTATCGCTACTACATCATCAATCATTGATGACCCACCAGTCAAATCTGAAAAGTTGACATCAGCAATCAGCGCGTCAGCTGCCACTATAGCATCATTTCTTTCTCCAGAATCAACAACAGGATCGTCGTCAGAATCGTTGCCGACATCAAGGAAAGCGACACCAGCCGGGACCAATTGCCAGCTATCTCCAGGAATCCATCTTTGAAAGACTTTGCTGCTATTAACAATGCAAGCCCTGTATCCACGGTTCCTGTGAGTCGCGGGCACACCAGAATTTGGATAATCCAGCGATGCATTCAACGTTTCATCAGTCATAGGGAACACCACGGCGATGTACTGTCTATTGGTTATGGCATAGTTTCTCGCCATCGACAGGTAGTTGTATACGTTCCTTGCGGCAAGTTCAACACCGCTACCCTTCGCCATTTTCTCAAAAGCCGGCATCGCGGCATATAGCAAGAGAGCCATTATCGCAATCACGACGAGCAACTCTATTATTGTGAAACAGCTGGACTTAATCCTAGATTTCATCTCCGCCTCCGTCACGCCGGTAAAGAAAAATTTACACACATACTGATACTAGCATAACTCCTGCCAAAAGCAAACCCTTTAGACAAAACTATTCCGATTTGACTGCCATCCCAAGCTCCGGCATATTTCATTAGAAATGATAAGCCTATGCTTTCATGAAAATCGTCTTACCGAGAAATCATTCAGTTCTAAGTATTTCAATCGGATTCTGGCGGGAGGCTTTCCATGCCGGATATGTTCCGAAGACTATCCCTACCACCGTGGATATGATCAGGGACAATGCAAAACTCCAGAACGTAAAAACCACTTTCCAATCGGCATAATAAGTAACTGATTCGGAAAGAATCACGCCAACAACAACGCCTATTCCACAACCGCAAAGCGTAAGCAATACGGTTTCAGCCAAAAACTGGCAAAGTATATCCTTTTTCTTCGCTCCCAACGCCATCCTGGTTCCAATCTCTTTCCGTCTCTCGTAGACATTGGCCAGCATTATGTTCATTATCCCTATCCCGCCAACAAGGAGCGATATACCAGCGATTGAACTCATTATCACCGTAAATATGTTCTGCGCCTTCTCCCTCTGTCTTAACAGGTCATAAGGCACAATCATTCCCCAATCCTCAAATTTACGGTGGGTTTTGTTCATATAATTTCTTATCCTTTTTGCCGTATCATCTATGAACGATATGTCGGAAATGTTTATTATAAACAAGTCATAATCGACGTCCTCAATGTCAAAATTTCTCCTGCTCCTCATCACGTACGCATTTCCCCCGAAAAGAGCATCGGACGATTCCTGCGTTATTATGATCATATCGTTCGGACTCCCGATTTCAGGGAGCTGGCTTCCGACATTATTCTCAATTATTCCAATAATTTTCAGGACAAAGTTTTCCACTCTTATAGTTTCTCCAATTACATCTCTCTTGCTTAAACTGAACATATTTTTCCTAACATTCTTTCCTATTATGCAGATAGGAAGCTTGTTCCGGAAATCTGAGGGGGCAAACCATCGGCCTTCAATAATCTCGGATTTGCTGTCCGAAATAAAATCCGCAGACACTGCAACAACTGTGGCCTTCAGCTGTGTTGCTCCCTTAAGTATTTTTTTCCTTGCGTTCCTGGCAGTCGTTATTCTTTCAATATTTTCAAAATTCATCAGAGTGTTTAAGTCCGTCCCGTTTATTCCGAACTCCTGGACCATTCCGGCATCAAACCCGCCCTCAGAACTCGAATAAGATGGTTTCTTGCTAAACACAAATATCTTATCCGTCCCCATGGCCTCTATTTCGGCGAGAGATTCCCTCTTGGCTCCTTCCGATATGGCAAGCATCGATATGACGCTTCCTACACCGAATATTATGCCGAGCGAGGTGAGTATGGACCTTACCTTGTGTAGGAAGAGATTATGGACGGACATCTTGAGCAGATCACTAAGCAGCATCTTCCACCTCCCCGTCCTTGAGGCGTATTACTCTGTCATAAAAAGGAATAAGTTCGGGGTTATGTGTCACCATTATTATAGTCGTCTTGCGGTTCTTGTGTAAATTCCTGAACAAATCCATTATCTCTTTACCAGTTTTCTCATCCAGATTACCAGTCGGTTCATCCGCAAGCAGGAATGATGGACTATTGCTCAATGCCCTGGCTATGGCTACACGCTGGCATTCCCCGCCTGACAGTTGAGTCGGACGATGCTCGAGGCGATGCTCCAAGCGCACTTCCGCCGCCTTTTCAGCGCATATCCGCAGCCTATCGCTCCTCGGGATTCCTGCATAGACGAGCGGGACTTCTATGTTCTGCCTAACAGTCAAATGCGGGAATAAATTGAAGCTCTGAAATATGAAACCTATGTATGAATTTCTAAATTCTGCTAATTCGTCGTCGGAGAGACCGCTCACTTCCCTTTCTTTCAGCTTGTAGGATCCCGAACTGGGGACGTCCAGCAGCCCCAGAATGTTGAGCAGTGTTGATTTGCCTGAGCCCGAAGGACCCATTATGCCTACAAATTCACCCTCTTTTATGCTTATGTCTATTCCCTTGAGTATTGGGAGGTAGGATCCACCGACCTTGTATGACTTTACGAGTCCATTCATCTCAACGACTGATTCCATCGGCTTGCAAAAATTTTCCGCCTTACCCATCTGCGCATACTCCAGTTATGAGGATACTTTTTATTTCTGGAACGGCCTGTATAGATAGACGGTATCGCTCTCTTTCAAACCTTCCAGTATCTCCACGTAATAGTCGTTGGATTCCCCTATCTTCACTTCGCGGATCTCCGGAGTTCCATTCATCTTCAGATACACAAAATATTTCCCCGACTCGTCAAAAACTGCTTCCAACGGCACATATATGACATTTTTGAGGGTGTTGGTTATGATCTCTATTCTAACGCTGGTTCCGCTTACCACGTTTTCAGGTCTCTCATCGAATTCTATTTTGGACGGATATATTTTAGGTGAATTCCTGTCCCAATAAATCTGATTTACCGGAGTCGGAGCAATGTAAGAAACACGACCCTTCAATTTCAGGTTAGGCCGGGAATCAGGCCTCATCACCACTTGATCGCCGATGGACACCCTCGAACGATATTGTTCGGGCAGGTCGAACTCGACTACAAGTTCCTTCATGTCCGGAATTGTCATAAGAACCTCTTTGCGCCTTACGTCCATCCCGACTTTTATCTCCTGCTGTCCTCCGCGTCTGTTGTCGTGGTCTCCATAAGTTACTATGCCGTCGACAGGAGCCGTCAGTTTCATTTGCTTCATGTACTCTTTATGCCTTTCAAGGTCATACTTGTTTTTACTTATTTGCGATTCTATTTTCGCCAGCTGATTTTCTTTTTGTAGGAGCTGGGAGCTTGTCTTCACCCTGACGCTGTTCAGATTTAGCTTCTGTTGTTCTATTTTATTCATAAGCTGGGAGAGCGTGTTGGGATAAGTGAATCTCCTGAATATTTTCCTGTCTATCACGGAGTTGTTGTAATTTATCTTCTCGGTCTGTTGTTTTTTTTCAAGAGCCGTAATCTTCTCCATCATTTTTTTCTTGTCGAGTTCGTCCATAAAGACAGTCTGATTATATTCCGTTATAATCTGGCTGCAGTCTTTCGCCGCGTCATCCAAGAGTTTTTTAGCCTCTTCCATTTTCACTTTTTGAGAATCGGACTCCTTAGGACCTTCAAGTCTTCTATACTTGGCAAAGGCTTCCTCGGCCTCCAAAAGGCCATCTTCAGCCACTTTTTTTTCCGCCTCGTTCGCGCTTTTTTGTATGGTTATTTCCTCTATCGCGATATCTCTTTCCTGAATTAAATTCCTAAGAGTTAAGTCGAGCTCTTCTATCTTCTGGGCGAGCTCCTCCGTATCCAGAGACGCCAGTAGATCTCCCTTTTTTACATCGGAATTTTCCGGAATTATCCATGCGAGAGGAGCTTTGAAGTTGGCTTCAAGACTGATCTTGTGCTTTTCCTTCGCATTGACGTTGCCCGACATGAAAACACCCGTCACCAGATCACCCCTCTTTACGGTGAAGAAACGGTCCATGCCTTTTTCCTTCGACGCATTGGATCCGAAATCCGAGAAAAACACGAAAAAGAGGACGATTATCACCGCGATCGAGGCAAGAGCCACCAGGATTAAACTTTTTATATTAGTTTTTTTGAAAAAATTCATAAAATCTACTTCTTGGTCGATTTTTTAGGATCCGGGAATAGCTTTTCGGAATCCCTTATCTCCTGCCCAATTTCCTTGATCTGCCCTGCGGCCTCTTCCAGATCATACGTTACAAAAGTTTGGTCTGCTTCGAGTATGTTTATCTTAAGGAAAAACACAAGTTGCTTTTTAACGTCGGATTCATCTAGCGCCGTAAAAAGCTCGCCCAAAAGTGGAAGGTCGCTAACAAATGGCGTCTTGCGCGTCGACCTTATCTTTTCGTTTGAGTACAGCCCGCCGATGAGAACTACGTCCTTGTCCGCGGCAAAAAGCTCCGTGTCTATATTCCTTATGGCAACCACCGGATTGTTTACCGTGAGATTGTTTTGAGTGAACGGCTCATATCTTATGATCGAACTAACCTCAGGATTTATCTTGAGGCGCACACTGTCTTTGTTTATTATCAACGGCGTAACATTCAACTTAACGCCGATTCTCTTGAACAGAGTGGAAGTCGTAACTGTCCCGCCATTCACCTGCGTCTGGATTATCGGAACGTCCTCACCAGTGATCATGCTCGCTGTTGTTCCAAGGTCCACCACTAGGTTTGGAGACGAAAGTATCCTAGCATCTCTGGCGGTCTTCAACCAGCGCAGGAAAATATTTATATCTCTAACTGTCCCGCCCTGAAAGCCGCTGGAATACGGATAGAGGTCCATCATGGAGCCTTGATCGGCAAGGACGTTCTGCCCTGGAGCGCTCAAATTGTATCCCGCGCTCTGATTAAGACCATCACCCGGATCTATTTTGTTGTACTTGACTCTTACATCCCTCTCCATCCCCTCATCAACATAGACCTCTATTATCTTTGCCTCAACAAGGATCTGCGGCAACAGTATGTCGAGGGACATCAAAGTTTCTTTTATCTCTTCCTTTCTTGCGTCAAGATCATTTACGACCAGGAGATTCTGTTCGGACACTTCCTCAACCGTTCCAGAGATTGAAGTGATCCCCTCAACTGCATCGATAACCGATTTCGAACTTATATTTCTAAAACGATATATGACCGTAGCCCTGGAATCTTTCCCGCTTATGATCTTTACATAAGGTTGCTCGTTCGAACGCTTAGGGACAATTTTATCATTTTTCGCATTATTATTTTCAACCATTATGCGTCTTATACTTTCAATCACCCCTTCCTTGTTCCTCTCTAAAATTTCCGGAGTATTCACTTCTTCAGCAAAGCCACTACTCCCTGAAATACTAAACAAAAAGAATGCTAATGAAATCTTGGTAATTTTTCGAATCATTGTTTCTCCCGTAATTTTAAAATAAGAAAATAACAGATCCGCTCTGCCTTAACACAAGTCTAAAACGTAAAAACACCTGTTTTTATTTTATGAAAACGGCAAAATTCACGCATTCTTCAACAAAATTTTTCCTTCAGTGTCCAAAGTCCGATGCTCGGATTGCCTATGAAGAAAATTTCTTCCCCACCGGGCATCCTGTTAAAACCGTGCTTCATTTTGTCCGGATTGTATTTTTTCGTTATCTCCGCAAACTTGCAATATTCAAATCCAACGGAACGAATCTCCTTCTCAGACATTCCTTCTCCAGGACAATACGTAATACTGAATCTTCCCTCGCTGGAACCGTGTATAAGATGCGCCGCGGCGCTGAGATTGTCTGAAAGTTCCTTGTTCTTTTTTACCGCATCCAGAGTCGCTGGCGTTCCCTTATAACCGTATTTCCTTATCAACCTGTCAATTTCCTTGTCTTCACCAAATTCCCTGAGCCCAGGAGCCAAAACTACCAGTTCGCCACCGTCAGCCATAGCCATTCTGGTCCTGTACACCGACTTATTACCTAGCCATGTACTTTTAAACTCGTGCGGATCAAGATACACGACACACTTCTTTATTGGCTTGTCCAGCATTGTAAGATTATGCCGCCTGCTCAATTCTGCCGCCTTAACAAAAGCGTCTCTCTCATTACCTCCAAAAATCCCTCTCATCGCCATGCTGCCATCATCATTTCTGCCCACCACCGTCAGTACATATTGTATCGGAAGTTCCGACAGAAAATTGGAAACGCCATAGTCGAAAAGTTTTCTCACTGGAGTATCGGTCCTGCCCATTATCCGCTCCATTCCGTAGGCGGCACCAAGGAAATGCGATTTGTTTATCGTATCCTGCCCCCCAACTCCCACGCAAATATTCTTGGTGTAATTCGCCATACCGACAACTTCATGCGGAACAACCTGCCCTATCGAAAGTATCAGATCGTATCCGTCAAAAAGTCTTTTGTTGACTTCTATGCTTACCGGATATGAAACCTTCCCCTCAGACCAATCATGAATAAGCTCCTTTTCAACGATTCCCTTTTTCTGTAGCGATTTTCGCCAATCATGTTCCAAGAAAGATTTCAAAGGAATCCTGTCTCCAAACATTTTTCTTATTTCCGTTTCTGTCATAGGGAAATGCGTCCCCAAGGCCGGCATAAGATCTATCTGCGCGTAACCTCCAGCGAGTTCGTAAACTATATCGCTGAGCTCTCCTGCCGCCGAGTTAAACCTGGTAAAATCCGGAGGCAATATAAGTATCTTTTTAGGACGTGGCGAAATCTTCGACAAGAACGACTCCATGAAACTCTTCTTATCTTCATGCGTCAAACCTAAATCACCTTTGGAAAGCATTGATTGGAAAGCCATAATAAAATCCTATTTTTATTTTCAATTCATATAGGGTTGAAAATCTAACTTCTGTTTTCCCTTTTTCCAGCTTGAATGAAGATCTAAGGAATAGTTTTTGCGAACGGTTTTGTTGACTTTTAAGAAGCGTAATGCAATATATGCAACTAATAGCTTTTATTCCCGAAGCGATAAGACAGGAGAAAATCTTGCGGATATTTGTACTAACAATCGTCTTTTTTGTATTTTTGGACTTAGGGGCTGAAGTCTTTCTGCTTGGTCCTGGATCAGATGGCGCAATTTCTCCGTCGTCTGCCATAAATCCGACGGATCTTTGGACCGAACCTGTGTTGATAAATGGCGCAAGAGCGTCTCTGAAAATATCCCTGCAGAAAGCAAGTTTGGCGGAATCATTAAATATTCTAAAATCCCTATATCCAAACTCAAAATTCGCGTCCAATTCAGAATCCGTACTCTTTGACATCTCAGAAGGTAA
Organism: uncultured Lentisphaera sp.; assembly: GCA_964638335.1. Lineage (GTDB taxonomy): Bacteria > Verrucomicrobiota > Lentisphaeria > Victivallales > GWF2-50-93 > DYMC01. The sequence continues at coordinate 8,540 of CAZXAC010000016.1, forward strand.
AACCAAGAGAAGAATATACCTCGTGGAATGCGGCAAAGATCCCTATCCGGTGATGCAATTCTACATGGAATTCAACGAGCTCCCAAAAAACTTCATTTGGCCCGCGTCCCTTCCCATCGCCCCTGATTCAACTCCGATACACACGATGGAATTTCCTGACAGAAAATCAATATATGGGAAATTCAAAACTTCCTTCCCCGCAAAAGAAAATCTGTCAAGCATAAATTCCTTCCTGCTCACGGAAGGATGGACCGCCATAACAAGAGAGGCGGCAAAGGCACAACTCGGCTCATCAGACAACGAATTCTACATAAGACACAACCCGACGGAGATCATGAGCGTCTCAGTGCAGGAACTCGACGATGGAGGCTCAGTCGCAAGCGTTTACAGAAAAAAACTAGAAAATTGATTCATGTTTTGCGATTATCGCAAAGTCTAGAGTATACCACAGTTGAAACCAAGGAGCTTTTAACCAGCCTATCTAACGGTAGCTTTGCGGCTTAATTTCCCCTTGCACTCCTTTTCCCAGCCAGGAAATCTCCACTCGATGGGGAAACGTCTGCATTGGGAAGGGCGCAGGTGATAAATTTCGCATCTTTTCCCTGCTTTATCGTAGAATACGCACTCTCCATTATCCCGTTCTTTTATGGAAATCTTTTTCCTGTTAGATGTCAACTTTGCGAATTTCGCAAGGAAATCCCTTGCATCAAGTTTCAGATATTCGGCTATCTTATCAGCCTCATCCTCGCTGATTATCACATACCCATGCCAGGAACAGCACGCCCCGCATCTGGCACATTGAAATTCATGTTCTTCCGCCTTCGACTTCATCTGAGCTGGACCGGGAGATCCTTTGCGATCTTCGCGCGGAGCTGGTCATGGATCTTGTTGACCTCATCGTCGGTGAGAGTCTTGTCCATGCTCCTGTAATTAAAGGAGTATGCGACGCTTTTCCTGCCCTTCCCCAGTTTCTCATCTGAAAAAACATCGAAGAGCTCAAAACTTTCAAGAAAAGGCGTCTTCTGCTTTTCTATGAATTTCGCGATTGTCGCATTTTCTAGGGCAATGTCTGTTTCCAGCGCGATATCGCGTCTAGTGGAAGGATACTGGGAGAAAGCCTTGAATTTCAGTTTCGGCACGGACAAGGCAAGTATGGCTGACAGATCAAATATACCAAAGTAAATGGGGAACTTTATTCTCATATCTCTGACAAGCGACGATGCCGCCTCACCGAAAATTCCGACCCGCCCTCCCCCTATCTTCACAGCCAGTCTGTCCAAGGAGAATATTTTGGAAGCGGAATCATCATCGGATATTTTCTCAAATTCAAATACGCCCAGCTTGTTGATTTCAAAAATGCTTTCGACAAGACCTTTAATGTCAAAAAAGTCGAAAACAACTGATTTCTCTCCGGAGAATCTTTCCGGATGCTTCCTGCCCGATATGACAACGCAAAACTCCAGACTTTCCTTGATAGTTCCATCAGCTTTTGAGAATACATTTCCTATCTCAAAGAGGGAAAGATCTGCGGATCCCCTAGATATATTCCTATTCACTGATGAAAGCATCCCCGCAAGCAGGGAAGGTCTCATGTATTCGCTATCCTTGCTCAAGGGATTCGATATCGGAGCTATCGTATTCACATTAAATCTCTGGTCGACAAGCGCTGAAGCCTTATCAAAAAAACTGTAATTCAGGCACTCGAAAAGACCGAGGGAAACGGCATTGTTTCTAAAATTTTCTATGGCGAGATAGGCATCATCCTCTATGATCCCCCCGCAGACGGCTCTCGTTGGAAGTAATGGAAGCTGCGATATACCGTGTATCCTCAGAACTTCCTCGGCAAGGTCAGCCTCACAGAGGATGTCACGCCTGTATGAAGGAGGGACAACCGCGCATTTATCGTTGCCAGCTGTCTGAACTGAACATCCGAGCCTTTTGAATATTGAAACTATTTCCTCAGGGCTTATCCGCATTCCGAGAAGTGAAATTATCTTCTCATACCTGCAATCGATCCTTACAGCTTCAGGCTTTTTAGAACAGACTTGAACAAGTTCTGAAGCAAGCTCGCCTCCAGCCAATTCCAGAATCAGCGACAGAGCCCTGTCACTCGCCCATGCAACCCCTTCAAAATCCACTCCCCTCTCAAAACGATGTGAAGAATCCGAGGATATGGCAAGATTGCGCGAACTGTATCTGATGTTGGATGGATCAAAATAAGCGCTTTCGATCAGGATATCCTTAGTGCTGGCTCCTATGCCGCTGTGTTCTCCTCCCATTATGCCCGCAAGCGCCACTGGAGATTCGCAGTCACATATCACGAGATTGTCCTCTTTCAGTTCATGAACAACCTCATCTAGAGTCTTAATCTTTTCTCCCTTCTTCGCCCTGCGGACAACAATCTTGCCGCCTTTCAGCAGCGAAAGGTCAAATGCGTGAAGCGGCTGTCCCGTCTCAAACAAAATAAAATTTGTTATGTCAACTATGTTATTTATCGGTCTGAGACCGATCGAGCGAAGCCTGTTCTTGAGCCATTCGGGGCTTTCACACACATTTACGCCCTTCACTATTCTTGCCGTATATAACGGACAGAGGTCCGGTGCCAGAACCGTCACAAGATCCTTGCTCGCGGCAGCGGCTGCTTTCGCGAATTTCGCAAGTTTTGGAATTTTTACTTCGAGATCACATAGGGCGGCAATGTCACGCGCTATTCCGACATGAGAAAGTAAATCAGGCCTGTTGGGCGTTATCTCCAAATCAAAAACCACATCCGAAGGATAGATTTCGCTTAGTCTTTCTCCAAGTGTCAGATTTTGCGGCAGTTCCAGGAGTCCCTCAGATTTCTCTTCCAATCCAAGCTCCTGCGCGCTGCAGAGCATTCCTTCTGAAGGAACTTTGCGAATTTCGCGACGTACTATTTTAAGTTCGGAACCTGTCTTCTTGTCTTTAAAAACAGTCCCAAGCTTCGCAAGTGGAACCTTTTTCCCTGCATCGCAGTTGGAAGCACCGCATACGACCTGATATTCGGAGCTTCCATCCCATACACGGCACACGGAAAGTTTGTCAGCATTTGGATGAGGATTTCTTTCCCTTATCTCAGCTACCACTATTCCATCTGGAACTGCGAATTTCGCAATTCCTTCGACTTCTATTCCAGCCATTGTAAGCTTACTGGCAAGATCTTCGCAATCTGAAGATATTGACACATATTCTTTCAGCCAATTAAGAGATATTTTCATCTACAAGCCCTGCGATAAATAATTAAAAAAATTGTAATATAGCTTCGAACGCCGTAATGGCAATAGCCCGCAGTAACTGCCAGACTGCCCCAAAGGGCGAAGCGGGACCTGTCCTTCGTAGCTCGGAGAGCGAAGTAGGAAACCCGCTTAAATTCCAAGACTTAAAAACTCGCGGGCAGGAATGCCCGCGCTCCCTTGACGGGTCGCCCCAAAGGAGCGCGGGTTTTCTAACCCGCGGGGGGCTTACTTCGGCGGACTTGTCTTTCTTTTAGCGGATCAGCCTTCGTTCACGCTGTTTCGAAAAATACGATTGGCGGACCAACCTTCGTCCTCTCTGTCGTGGGAACTACGGTTGGTATGCTAGAAAGTCTACCACGCTCAAGGGTGGTCCACCCTCCTTTGGAGAACTGTCTCACTCAAAGGAGCGCGGGTTTTCCCTTGTCCCTCGTAGCCCAAAAAGTGAAGCGGGACCTGTCCTTCGTAGCTCGGAGAGCGAAGTGGGAAACCCGCGACAAACTCCCTATGGCGGGCTACCCAGTCCAACGGTTGGACTTTTGTTTTAATAATAATTAGGTTCAAGTTTTTCTTGGATTCATCAGGCTCAATCCCATCAGGCCTATAACAACTTCCTGAGAAAGAGTTTCAAGTGTTACGCTTTCCAGTTTTTGATCTGGACGCAACTTCCAAGACAATACCATTGCCCTGCAGTTATTGCCCAGCTGCACCATTGGAGGGGGCTCCTTCGGCAGGCAAAACGCATCATGCTCGTAGCTGTAGTCTTCGCCACCCCAGGGACACATCATCCAAAAGTTGATGGGAGGAATGAGCTCCAGCCTTTCGACAATTCCGTCGGCATAGCGAAACCGGAACTCGGCATTGGCAATCCTCGTTTGCATCGGGAAAGTAGTTCCGCACAGCAGCAACCAAACGGCATCAGCCTTCTTCCCAACCGGAATCTCGACAGATGTAGGCCAATTGTCCCAGCGCGAAGTAAAGACGATGTTTCGTTCTTCTCGGATCTGCGCGAAGTACGCACCTTGCGGGGTTTTAAGCCTTCCCTCAGCATCGGTCAATTCAGGCAAATTGTTGAGCTGGATTTCTGGAGGACGCAGTTTCCAGTGCGGAAAAGTCCATGCAGAATAGCCGTCCTCACCAAGCCGCACCGAGCACGTATTCGGACGGGGAGAAAGATAGCGCTGCTTGAAAATAGCACGCACGTCGCCATTGAAATGCGTTTCCAAGCTTAAACACATCCACTCCGCTTTGTCTTCAGCCAGTCGAAGAGTCCTATCGCTGTTGCATGCGTCGGCCGCCGGATCCATGATATGAATAAAACATATCTGCCAACGTGTTAATCGCCCGTGCAAAGTCTCAATCAGCAAGATATGATGGCCGGGCTTGGCAGCCAGCCGTGCGCTTACCCCATGCTCCCCAAAACTGGGTGCTTCCAGTACCCCGTGAAAATCACGCAACACTCCTGTGCTTAGCGGAACCGGGATGCTAATCTGCTCATTTACGCACCCTCCCAATCGTAACGGCGCGCTATGCGGTGTACGTTCCCTCAGGACTATGTTAATCTCAAATGACGTTCCCCGTCCTGATTGGATGCTCAGCTTAGTGAAACCAAACCCGGGCTCAATTTTTCCAGGTACAGGCACGGTATTGACAGTTATAGTTTCAATCTCTTCGGTGCGTACCGGCACAATCATAAGAAGTGATGCCGCCCTCGCAAATACCACCCGATAGCAATCCATTCCATCCTTCTGTTCATAGCGCAGTGTGAAATCCGGCGTTGTCAACTCCGCCTTTTTCCATATCGAAGGAAAAGCGGGACGCACCGTAACACAGTCATTCGGGTAGTCCGGCTGGAATCCGAAAAGCCCCTCGACAACCGACCGCGCAAACATGTGGGTATTGTCCGCAAAATCCGTTCCTGCGCCAATGTGGCTGAAAGCGCCAGGCACCACCGATGCGAATGCGCTCTCGTGCATTACACCTCGCAAGAGCTCATAACCTTCATCACCCAGGCCGGTTTGGAAATATGCAAGGGCCAACGCCGCAATGTCCCCGCCAAACATGTCGCGCACCGACCACTTCCATGGCACCCAATTTGACGGCTGGCACAACTGGCCCCCGAACGGCAGGTGTATGCGCTCCAGGCCCCATTCCGTATAATACAGCGACTGCAGTGCATAATCTTCATCCAAAAGCCCCGCATCAATCGGAAGGAACACGCTGCAAACCCATGCATCTGAATGCACCCGGCGCAAACCACCCTGTTCCACGAAAAGTCCGAAGTGTCCTCTTTCCGGAATCCAAAGGACATCATGCATGGCTTTGCGAATCTTCTCTGCCTGCGCCAAATGACGGGTTTCGCCAGCGCGGTCTCCGGCGCGCCGCGCCATGTCGGCTGCCGCCCGATGACCGTAATATGCGTAGGACGATTCCTCTACGCTCCCTCCTCCGCTGTACCAGACCGAGTCGGTGGGCAGTGTGTTTATGTAACTCTCATATAGTCCGTCTTGATCAGGATCGAAACATTCCTGCATCCACTCCAGATGCATTTCCAGCGCAGTCCTAAGCTTCTCTTCCAGAATCCGGTCTCCTGTCCAACGCCATTCGCGGAGAGTTTGATCAAAGAACTGGCTTTGGACATCGAAAATTGTCCACCACTTTTCCTTTTCAATCGCACCCCTTCCGTGGAAACGCGAGTTAAGACTTTCGTGGCAAAGCAGCTTATCCGGATCTGGCTCCGGACGTACCCGCAGTTCGTCAGAAGTTTTCTGGAATGCGAGGTAGTGTTCGGAGTTGCCGCGCACACGCTCATGCCAGCCGATGGCAGTGGCTCCCCCGATGACGCGCCAGCCGATGAACCTTATGCAGAACGCCATTGCGCCGTGTCGGAATATTGATGTTTCACGCTCACAGTTTCCATCAATGGCATGACAGACCGAAGCAAGTGATGCATCAAGCCTCGCGTCGGGAGTGCTGCTGCGTGCGATTTCTATCGTCTCTAACCGTGCAATAGCCTCTTCAAAGGCATGAAGCGGATCACGAGATTCCGTTCCATCTTGAACAACCCAAAAAATATCACCTGCGCCAGGCAGCAGGATTTCCCCAGCCACCACCGGTCTCATGCCCTCGAAATGTTTCAGCACCTCCAGCGGTTCCTGGCTTGCCGTTCCTGCACGCAAATTTCCGCAATTCACCTTTCCCACCGCTTTGCGCCCCGCCTCCTTGCTGGCAGCCACACTGAATACACTGCCATCCACAGTCACCAGATTTCCCTCCGACCATTCGGGCATTAGACCTTGCTTCAGAATAGGTTTCCGGGGATCTCCGGATCTGCAGATGTTCGGATTTCCTCTCATGACCGGATCCCAGACCCATTTTGCATTTTTTTCTGGTCTTGCGCCGCCGAACATCCATACCAGCCTGTCACGTTCATCAACAATTTCAGCTACCATCTTCAATGCGAATCCATCGCTATTGGCCAAAGGAACCGCGGTCAGCTTTAAATTGGTTCCGGGGAAATTTTCATCCTCGCAAATCCACTCAATCTTTCCACAGCGGTAGCGCATCTCCACATGAGATGAATCATGTATCCATTTTGCCCGCTCTCCTCGCACCAGCGCCGCTGACCAATGTCCAAGCACAAAGGATCCCGCCAGCAAGCGCAGAAAAGGCCGGTCGCCTGCAAGCACAGCAGCTTCGCTCGATGGACTGCAATAAAGAGGACGGTTGTTGAAATGGGGACCATTGCGGCCAACTACGTTTCTCCCTTGGGCATCGTACCTTAGCCGCCCATGGAGAAGATAATCTTTGCTGACGACTTGTCCGGGTTCCCGGCAAACACCTGTGTTATTATCTTCCCTGTTCATCTGATATTCATATCCTGAACTGAGTTACTGGAATAACGCTGATAAAGATTGCAACGCTTGGTCACAATGTAATTTTGATTCCGAAGACAACGCTGAATATCGAATTTGCCTAACCCGCTTCCTCCGCAAATCAAAGCGCGCAAGATGACTTCGTCAACCCTCATAGCACGTAACCCCCTCATGGAGAATGAACTTCGGACGTAAAATCATTTTTTACGCGGATTAAGTTAAGCCGCATTGTATCTCTTGGCAAACCAAACAAGGAGAAAATGAACAGGAAAAGAAGGCCTCTATTGGGATTGGAATGGTGGATCCCACCTAGACAAGATCGTCCCATTAAGAACAGCGGCGATGCTTCGGGTGGTAAAAAAAATAAAGGGAAAAACAGTTGAAGAGACAAATTCATTGGAAGCGTTAGCTTCCTCAGTTGATTTGAAAGATTAGACAAGAAGTAATCATGCCTGGAATATGGAAAAAGTTCTTTGATCATAATCTACGAATTAGGAAGAAATTAGCTCAACTATTTTCCGGACGCAAATCGATTGCGAATCAGGAATTTAATGTTTTTTTGAGGATAAATCATTGCCATCCTAAACTACTCCATCAGGGGTGCGTTCAGCATCCGCCCTCGCGCTTCAAGCTACGGGGGATAGGTCGGGATAAAACAGGTCTCAAACATATTCTTCGCACGAGAATTCAAATCTGTATAGGACAAGAGCATAATGAGGGTAAAACTAAAATGAAGACTATAGCATTAATTCGGATGACAAATCGTCACGCCTATTGCGGCAAGGCATTAGATTGCTACGCCTTGTCGCAAAAGCGCTTATAGTTGAATACTGCAAGAATTAATCAAATAGGCGGACTAGGCTGTTGCGTCCATTCAGCGCGGCTTCTGTGTCGCGGAATTCCGCATCCCATTTCCACATCTGAATTTTTCGCAATCTTTACCCCGCCTAGCGGGGTTTACTATCTCTTTGAACGCAATTCAGTATAATTATTGTTTTTAAGAAAACTTGGAGATATTTTAATCCCGCCAAAATAGTTTAGCGGGGAGCTATTTCCAACTTAATTTTCAAATTTCGATTTTATGCGAATAAAATTTTAGATTTTAAGGACTTTAATTATGGAGGGATTTAAATGAAAAAGGTTTTGCTAATCGGGGATTCTATCCGAATAGGATATCAGCCAAAGGTAATCGAACTCCTCAAAGGCAGCGCAATCGTAAGTGGCCCGGATGATAATTGCAGATTTTCGGCATATACTCTATTCAATCTCTACGCATGGGTGACAGACGATGATTTTGATGTTATCCAGTGGAACAACGGACAATGGGACACATGTCACATGCTCGACGGAAAAATACACACTCCTCTTTCAAGATATCTCGAAATTCAAGAACGCATAGCGAGCATTCTAATACCCAAGACAAAGCGGCTCATATTTGCGACCACCACTCCTGTCTGGCCAGAACAATTTACGAGTGCAAAAAAACTCCCGCGCAGGAACGAAGACATCATTGAATACAATAATGCGGCAGTTCAATTACTTCGCAAATTCGATATAGAAATTAACGACTTACACACGCCTGTCTACAAGGACGTGAAGCGATACATATCGAAAGATATGGTGCACATGACTGACTCGGGAAAAGATCTCTGCGCAAATCTTGTAGCAGACATGATCAATCTAGATTATTCGGCTCAATCAGTCAAATAATTATAATATATTGAAAATAAATATGTTATGAGCTGAGTTCAGTTCATGAAATTATTTCATCAAAACTTGAATGATCGGACCGCAAAACGTGGTTCAATAGTCAAAAAACTTCGGTATTAGATCCGTCGTAGTTTCCGCTATATTTAGAATTGGAATGGGCGCAATTACAATGCCGCAGATAAGCCTACACCGAAAAATGGACATCCACCGATTAACAACGGTGGATGTCCGATTACATGGCTTTTCCTATTTCTTAAATTCTTTTGATGCCGCATTCATGGAAGATGAACGGAATGTGATTTTTTTGATCGGCATCTTATCCTTTAGAAGCTCATAGAATAGCTCGCAAAGATTCTCACAAGTAGACACTTTCTTTGTCACAACAATTCGGTATTCAGGGTACGACCAAGCAAGCGGGTGGTTTATTTTTTTGAGTGGAACGCAATTTTGGGGATCATTATTGATGCCTTCCTTCTTATATACTGCGATAACAGCGTCTAGGAGCGGATCTCCTTCTTGAAACAACGTAGCGTGGTGAAAATGATCACAGACTTCCCATGCCTTTTTGAAGCCATCTTTACATGCGTGGGCAAATCCCGTCACAGGGTCTACGGTGTCTTCAAGTTCAATGCATAGAAGACCTGAGTGACCGTGGAGATGTTTTGCTTCCCTCGGCCATTTCATGAACCTGTGCGCATACTGGAAGTCGAGGTTTACTATTGATGTGTATTTTTCGTTTGACATGGTGAACTCCTTTCTTATTTTGTTTTAACTGAACTGATGCACTTTCTAAAACTTTTCAAAAAAAATAACTTGCTTTAAGATTGTTTTCCCTCCATTCAAACCTCCTTTTTATATTTTTATCAGCACTCACTTTATCTCTGAAAATCTTTCCCTCGTAGCGTTGCATACGGAGCACTTGTCTGGACAGCTGCCTTCGACGGTGTTTCCGCATACAGCGCAGACCCATATTGGCTTTGCATCAAGATCCTTTCCTGCCCTCACGGCCTGAACTGCCTTGCCATAGAGTCCGTAATGGATCTCTTCTACTACGTTAGCGTTTTTAAAGCTGATTTCAGCCGCTTTGTTGCCTTCCGCGATGGCGTCCCTGATGAATCCCGGATACATTTCCTTGAACTCGTGTCCCTCGCCAGTTATTGCCTCTTCGAGGTTTTCCACAGTGCCCTTGATTCCGCCGAGCACCCTCAGATGAGCGTGCGCATGTACCGTCTCGGCCTCAGCAGCTGCCCTGAAGAGTTTTGCTACCTGCTTGAAACCTTCCGAATCGGCCTTTTTCGCAAAGGCCAAATACTTCCTGTTTGCCTGGCTCTCACCCGCAAACGCCGCCATCAGATTATCCCTAGTCAGCATATTCTTTTCTCCTTTTAAGCCTGTTTATTAAACTATTTCCTAATCCTTGCTCTTTTCGTAGCAGTATCCTTTTCAGCGCATTTTCCGCATTTTCCTCTTATCTCTATATGAATAGATTTGGGGATTCCCACCTTGAACGCATCCGGAGGAATCGCTAGATCGTCTATATCTGGATCGCTCATATCAAATATCGCCCCACAGTCCAGACAGATGAAATGGTGATGCTTGTCGCTCTTAGCATCGAATTTCTGCCTGTCTCCCCATATGCCAACCATGCTTATTATCCCCTTCCCTTCAAATGTCCGCAAAGTCCGGTAAACCGTATCAAATGATATAGATGAAATTCGCCTTCTAACTCCAGAGTATATACGCTGGGCATCGGGATGATCGTCAGACTTGGCCAGCTCTCTAAATATCTCAAGTCTCTGGTGCGTGAGCTTCAAGCCAGCGGAGACGCAAGCATTCTTGAATGCCTCCATCCTAGCTCCCAGTTCAATCGCTTTTACCTTTCTCATACTCATAAACAATAATAATTATTAATTAAGAATTAAAACTTATTTAACTTAACATACTGCCTTAAAATGTCAAGCAGAAAAATAAAAAACCTGATGAGCCCTGCCCTAATTTAGTGGATAATGAAGAATACTAACACTGATACTGAGTTGCATTCAGAGAGATAAAAAATCCGCTTATATTATGAAGGTGGTCAACAATCTATAGAGTCATAAGTTCAATATGTTTTTCATTTTTTGAACAGAATGATCAGGCTCTGCAGGGATTGCTCTTTTAATTTGAATTCAGTCTGGTCACGCAGGCACTAAGCAAAAGCTAAATATTTAAGTTTTCTCAGATTCGCTTTACTATTGCGGCGCCTATTTCCTTTGTGGAGGCGTTTCCGCCGATGTCTCGGGTTCTGATGCCGGACTCTATGCAGTCTCTTACTGCTTTTCGGATGTCCTTGGCGGCGGCAGTCTCTTTGAAACTGTATTCGAGCATCATTGCCATTGAAAGTATTTGCGCTACTGGGTTTGCGACTCCTTTGCCGGCAATGTCGGGTGCGCTTCCGCCGCCCGGTTCATAGAGGCCGAATGCGCTTGCGTTGATGCTTGCTGAGGGAAGCATTCCTAGCGAACCTGCGAGAGCTGATGCCTCATCGGAAAGAATATCTCCAAACATATTTCCGCATAGGAGCACATCGAATTGGGCCGGATTTATCACCATTTGCATGGCGGCGTTGTCAACGTACATGTTATTGAGCTGTATATCTGGAAATTCTTTTGCGATTTCCGCTACCGTCCTCCTCCAAAATACCATTGTAGACAGCACATTCGCCTTGTCTATCGATGTAACTTTTTTCCTTCTGCCAGCGGCTGCCTTGAATGCGACTCTTGCGATGCGCTCTACTTCACTCTTGCGATATAGCATGGTGTCGAAGCCCTTTTCCTTGTCAATGCCCTTGGGCTCCCCGAAATAAATATCGGATGTCAGTTCTCTCACCGTTAGCATGTCCACGCCACGGCTGACGATTTCCGGCTTAAGCGGAGAGAGACTTGAAATGGAAGGGTAGAGCTCCACCGGTCTGAGGTTGGCGAATAGGTCGAATAT
>CAZXAC010000017.1:0-20301 GCA_964638335.1 uncultured Lentisphaera sp.
GAGGATTTGAGGTTAAGGAGGTTCAGCCGGTGGACATGTTCCCTCAGACGAGCCATGTGGAGACGGTTGTCTTGCTTTCCAAGGGCGAGGTCGACTCGAAAAAGATTCGGGTTGAGTTCTCTTTGGAAGATATGGATATGTCCGAATTTCAGGATGGGGCAACCTACACGCAGATCAAGGACTATGTACTGGAACATAGCGGATTAAAGGTGTCTAACCTGTATATCTCACAGATTAAGCGGAAATGTGGGATTGAGGTTGGCAAGAACTACAATCTGCCAAAATCCGAAGATTCCAGACAGCCCCTGTGTCCGCCAGAAAAAGAGAAAGCAATCCGAGAAGCATTCAAATATTTTGGGATAATCTAACATCCCGTAAAATGGAGGTTTCTTATGGATAGATTGATTTCTTGTGAGTTTAACATGGATACCGCTTGTGTGGAGCTGAAATTCTTTGATGGCAGCATGATTGCCATTGATACCATCGCCGTGGAGAATGAAGTTGCTGACAATATGTATCAGCGGTCAGAGCTTGACTATCTGATTTACACTGACCCGATTGGATATGCAGACTTGATTTTGAACGGCAATCCTGAAACCTATTTGAAAACTGTAACTGAATATAAGCCTTTAGAAAGCTGATTATTTTGCCGCCCGTGGGAGATATCTCACGGGCGATTTTTATGAACAAAAACGCACATTTGTATTGACCGAATCGGTTATTCGTGATATAGTATAGCAAAATAACCGAATCGGTTATTTGTTGGAGGTTATTATGGAAAAATTTTTAGCACTTTCTGACGAAAAGCAAACCTTAATTAGAAATGCAGCACTATCTTGCTTCTCTCAGCATGGATACGAAAAAGCATCGATTAACGACATTGCAAAAATGGCGGGCATCTCTAAGGCATCCCTTTTTCAATATTTTGGTACAAAGCAAAACCTCTATGAATATCTGGTTGAACACAGCAGCACACAAATGAAAGCAGCTTATCAGGAACAGGCGTTATATGCAAACGCAGATTTCTTTGATCGTGTACAGCAAGCCATAATCATGAAGATAGATAATTTGAAAAAGAATCCCTATATCGCCGCTTTTATTATAAGTGTTGCAAAAGAGCCATCCATTGAAATTTCGGAGCACATTAAGGACTTAATGCAAGAAGGTGAAAAACACTTGCATGATCTGATGCTCCGTGATGCCGATCTGGTCAAATTCAAGCATCCCGAAGATGCGCCACTACTGTTCCGCACATTGATGCATATTGGATACGGTATTGTAGACGAGATTGAAGGTGTGTCAGATTTTGATAGAATCGTGTGCGAAATGGAGAATATTCTGAAAATGTTAAAATATCATTTCTACAAGGAGGAATATTTATTATGAAACAAGCGGTGATAATGTTAGATGGACTGACAAAAAGTTATGGAAAGCACAGAGGTATTGAAAATCTCACATATTCCGTTCTGCCGGGCGAAATCTTTGGTTTTATCGGTCCTAATGGTGCTGGTAAAACAACAACAATTCGCACTTTGATGGGCTTGCTCAAACCCACAAGCGGCAATGCTACGATTTTCGGCCTTGATTGTACGCAGCATGCTGCAGAAATCGCAAAGAACGTGGGATATCTTCCCAGCGAGAATTGCTATTATAATAATTTGAAAGTGAAAGAGCAGTTACAATATACTGCAGATCTGTATGGTGTTAACTGCCATGACAGAATAGAAGAACTGGCTGAGAGACTGAATCTGGATTTGTCCAGAAAAATCGGAGATTTGTCTTTAGGCAACAAAAAGAAAGTTGGCATCGTGTCCGCTTTACTACCTTCTCCAAAACTTCTGATTCTGGATGAGCCTACCAGCAGCCTTGATCCACTCGTCCAACAGACATTCTATGAAATTCTTCGAGAAGAAAACAGCCGTGGAACAACCATTCTGTTTTCCTCTCATGTGTTGAGCGAAGTGCAGAAGCTATGTGATCGTGTATGTATTCTGAGAGAAGGTCGTCTCATTGCTATACAGTCCATGAAGGAATTGCGTGAAAACGGGTATAAAAAGATTTCGCTTTCCACCGAGGAGCCTGTCCCTGCGCAGTTCTTCGACATCCCAGGAATTGCCAACCTGGAACAGAATCAAAATTCCATTTCTTTTATGTTTAATGGCAATGTTATGACCATCATGGAAAAACTACATAAACTACCTTTGGTTGATATTCTGATTGAAGAACCGTCTTTAGAAGAGATCTTTCTTCATTATTACGAATGAGAGGTGACACTATGACTGTATTTCATTATGAGTGGAAACGTAGTCGAAAATATATTCTGATTTGGGGTCTTTCCCTTGCCGTTTGTATTTTCTCTATGATACCTGTCTATTACAGCATGATTGAAACGCCAGAGCTTCTGCCTAAAAACTTTGCAGAGGGTGGATTCTTTGAAACTGTCGGCATCTCTCTCGCACTGCTCTTGGAACCTCTGGGAATGTATGGATTTCTTAATGCGTTTTTTGCTTTGGCAGGCGGAATTTTCGGGATGCACTTTGCCTTATCCCTGTTTACAAAAGAATGTACCGAAAACACAGCAGAATACCTGTTCACAAAACCCTGCGGGCGTATTCAAATTTATAAAGGAAAGGTGCTTTGTCTACTTGTCGGCACATGCATTACGAGTGCTGCATATATCCTTGCGTCTTTTATAGCAATGATTGTGTATGAATCTGGCTTCTCTATGTTAGAATTTATTCTGTTGGCTGGCTCCTTCCCACTTGTTACTTTGATTTTTGGAGGGATGGGAGTATTGTTAGGATGCTGGCATCCTAACAATCGTTCTCCTTTGCTGACAGCATCTTTGGCTGTGTTTATGGGATACTGTATTACAGCTTTTTCAAGAACGATTGGAAGCAGAATAATAAGTTACCTCTCTCCATTTTCGTTTTTTCATCCAGCTCACATTCATGAGAACTCTTTTTATGAATGGGATTATTTTCTGTGGTATGTGCTTCTACTCACTGTATTTTTCTTCCTGTCTCGTAAGATTCTGATGAAGAAAGACATTAAATTAGCAGTATAGGGGGGGGAACAACATGATATCATTGATAAAAAAGGAACTGAAACTTACAAGGAAAATACTGTTGATATGGCTTGGAATAATCATTCTTCTTTGTGTCTTTGCGTACATAGAGTATCTTTCCTTAAAAGACAGCTTACCGATTCTGGTAGAAATGCTAAACGACTTTCCAAGAATTTTGATGGTGATGTTTGGTGTTAGTGAAGATCTTAACACTGCATTGGGTTGGTATGGCTGTATTTATTTTTGGGTGGCAATCCTCGCTTATTCCTATGCGATTTATCTGGGCATTTCAAGCATTGCAAAAGAAAAAACGCAAGGAACAGCAGAATACCTATTCACAAAACCTTTAGGCAGAAATCAGATTGTTATAGGAAAAGCTGCCGCCAACGTATGTAATTTATTTATTCTTGCAGCTGTCAGCGGTGTATGTAATTACTATACTGCAATCGCTCCTCTGGGTGGACTGGATCAAAAGAATGCGGCTCTGTTGACAACTGTTGGGCTTTTTCTGACGGAAATCATATTATACTCGATTGGTTTTTGGGTATCCAGTCTCTGCAAATCCTACAAACAGGCTATGCTTTTTGGCTTTGGCGCTTTAATAGTATTTTACTGTATTTATTTTGTGGCAGAATATTTGTGTATTCCGGCTCTGTTTTATTTAACACCTCTAAAATACTTTGATGTATATGCAGTGGCTAAAGATGGTATCTCCCTTATGTTCCTGCTGATTTCAGGGGTGATTACTTTCCTATCAATTTTCCTTGCAAAGAATCGGTGGGCAGGCAAAGAAATGTAATATGTTGTAGATAGTATTGTAGCTTCTCATATCTGTCATAATCTCAGAAACACAGGAGGTTTTTACGATGAAACAACTGTTTAGATGTGCAGACCACTACATTCAATCGAGAGATTGGAAAATGCTTACGGGTCTTAAATTCTGCCTTTGCTCCATTGGTATCCTGTTGGGAGTATTGGTTCCGGTCAAGCACAAAAAGACTGTCGCAGCCGGGGCTTTCGGTGTCTTTCTTGCAACCTACATCCCGCTGATGACAGACTTCCTGACATTTGCGGTAGATTTCTTCCGTCCCAAGAAAGAAACGGTAGAATAACCATGAACAGTGATATTCTTTTCTTCTTTGGGGAGCATATGGATGCTCTTCCCCTTTACGAACGACTGGAAGATCAGATTCTGACACAGATTCCGGAAGTAAAAATTAAGGTCGCAAAAACCCAGATTACCTTTGCTAACAAACGAGGATTCGCTTTTGTGTCCTTTAATCCCTGCCGCAAGGCAAAGAATCGGCCAGAAATCTGGATGACAATTACGTTCGGACTGGGTTATCGGATAGATTCTCCAAGAATCGACGTAGCGACGGAGCCCTATCCAAATCGCTGGACGCACCATGTGATGGTGGGAAATGTGGATGAAATCGATGTAGAACTGATGCGGTGGATAGCGGAAGCGGCAGATTTTTCTGCTAATAAGAGGTGACAATACGGAAAATAAAAAGATCTTTCCCATACTGATCGCCAAGGCGTAACAGATAATCACATATTGATTCTACATAGTCTGAAATCCCTCGAATAAAAACCGCTGTAATTATTCTTCCCGTGTAGGGTGGAAAATACAGCGGTTTTTCTTTCTATAGTTCAGCTGCCACAATCGTTTCCTTTGGCAGCTTCTCATTCTCACAGTTCAGAAGATAGACTATTGCCTTGTTCGCAAAGCGGTTTGTTTTCATCGTATCCCAATCGGCAAGCCGGATGATCTCCGCTGTACCATTCTCAAAATCCAATGAAATCTCGCCCCATTCGCCGTCGCAGTCTGCTTGATATTCATAGATTGCGGTGGCGATTTTCTTTTTGCGTTTAGTTTTGGATTTCTGTTTCAGCCGGACAGCATGGATAGCACCCTCGGCAACCAAAAACTCCGTCAGCTTGTCCACTGCTCTACGGTAGGCTCGCTCTGCACCGCTGGCTGTGCTGCCCTCAAACATCACAGCCAGTTCCTCAAAGGTGGGGCGGCCTTTCCATGAGCCGACACGCCCGCAGGTCATGCAGATCGCCAGCCGCTTTTCAAGCAAGGTCTGTTCCCGGTAGTTTAGCTTCTCAAATGCCCGCTGCACCTTTTCTGCCTGTATGCCATTCCAGAGAATATCGGCATAGTTCCAAGTATCATCAAGGGCAACATCTTCGCCTGTTTCTTCTCCGTCCTCGTCCGTCACATAGAATGGCTGCTGATTGCGGATGCCACGGACAACTTTCAAATATTCTTCCGCAAGGGCAAGGTCGCAGTTGTATTTCTTTGAAAACTCACTGACCGCATCCTTGGTGTTATGGTAGAGCCAAGCCATTGACCGCACCATTTTGTAATTGGTCAGAGAGGATACCGACCATTTTTCTTCGCCCATACGGAAACGGAGCATCGCATCCCGTATGAACGGGAAAATGTATGTAGCATACTCCGCACCCTTGGCAGGATCATAATCCATCAGCTTTTGGAGCATTTGCTCCCGACAGGATAGCTTTATATCTATAAATCGATCTGTGTCGTACAGATCGCCGCCATCCACACCGAGAAAGCCTTTGATGCGCTTGTTGAGCTGTGGTTCGTAGTGGTGCAGGAAGAACGAAAAATATAGCAAATTCTTTTCCTGCAATGCAGACAGAATATGTTCATTTGGATTGCTAACCGTTGGCGGTTCCGGCTCCAGTTGGAAGATGCGCTCTGCCACATAGGGAATGAGACCATCACCGTGCGGATTGACTTGGTGCTTCGGTATGTATCCGGTCATATTCCATGTAAAATCATTCAGCATAGCGCACCTCCCTTCACTTTAATAACGTTTATCAATCTCCAGAAAACTGAAATTCACGTTATTTCTTCAAGGCTTTGTTTTATAATTTTTTCAATTATTTTAATCGGTAATTCTTTCTCATAGGGCAGATAGACTGCATTTTTCCTTATTGTAAAAGCACTTAGTTGTGACTTGAATATTTCTAAAACATTTGTATCTACGTAAAGGCTAATATGTTTATTACAGGCAGCAAAAGATATTGAGAACTTGTCTTTCTTATATACTGGCATACTCCAAGCAATCTGTTCCTTAACTGCTGGAACACAACGAAGAATTAGATTTCTTAATTCCACAACATACGCTCTCGCTTCTGGAATCTGTAATTCAATATATTCATCTACACTTTCAGGAGCCTTGCCGCAATAGTGACTTTGATTTGTCCTTTTAAACTCCCTTCCGCATTTTGGACAAGTCCACATACTAAAACCTCCTCAATATCAATTATTACTTTCTCAATATTTTCTCCATCGGTTTTCCTTTTGCTAACTCGTCAATCAGCTTGTCCAGATAGCGTATTTCCTGCATTAGCGGTTCTTCGATTTCTTCTACACAAACTCCGCAGATTTTCCCTGTAATCAGTTTTCGATTAGGATTAAGCTGGGGAGCATTCAAAAAGAAGTCTCCATATGCAACATCATGTATCAGAAAATCATTCACTTGATCTTTACTATACCCTGTTAACCAGCAAGTAACTTGATCTACTTCCTCTCTTGTTCGTCCCTTTTTCTCACACTTTGTAACAAGAAGTGGATAAACCTTTGAAAAGGACATTTTATAAATTTTATCGTTTGCATTTATTCCTTCCATGGATATACCTCCAAATTCAAATTCTCTTTAGGGCTTCTTTTTTCAAAGCAGCCTGTTCCATTTCTTTCTCATAAGCTCCTTTGGCATAAGCGACATTGCTTTTTGCCCGGAGCATCTTATCTTTCGCCAGTTTCTTCATAACCTCCGCTACGTCATCGTCCAGTTTGCCACGCTTGATATAGCGGTTTATGGTATTCAGCCGCTTTTCGTATATCTGGATAACCGGATGATCGTCTGCAAGCTCTCGCTGTTCTCTGCCTTTCAGATTGCCGATTTGCCGACAGGTGCGGTGCAGCTTGTCCTCCGGTGCATAACCGCCGCAGTATTTTGTGTGCCTTGCATTGGTGGTCAAAAACCATTTGCCACAGATTTTGCATTTCTTCGGTGCATGACCGACACATAAGCCCTCAAAGAGATCAGACCGGAACATCCCCACAAAGGAAACATAGTGCATCCGCTTGACCAGTTTTGCCACATCCTCACCGGGACGGATGGTGGATACATACTGAACAGACTGATTGGACACAGACATCCAGGCATTGCCCTCCGTGATGGAGAACTCCGGCGGGAAATAGCTGCCGAACATCTTTGCAAAGCCCTCTGCGGTGCGGTCTGCTTCATTGCTATCCGACTTTTCCGCAAAATCAAGCATTGCCTTTTGGTATTCTCCGAGAGAGAATGCCAGATGCCCGAAAACCGCAGTATAACGTTCAAGTAGTACTGCATCTTCATATTTTACGAGGTCTTCAAGCTGCATTGTGCCGCTGTTCGCTTTTTGGACACACTCTAAATGGCTCAACGCACAATCCGTAGTAAAGACCCTTTCTATCCGTTCTCTGTGTTTTGGAACATCCATATAGGAGAATGGCGGCGTTTTACTGAGAATATCCAGCATTGCCAGAGCAGCTTCCCTTACCATAGGAAAGAGTGCCGAAGCATCCTGTTTCGCATTCATCGCCCCAAGCATAAGATTGATTTTCTCGCATTGCTCGTTCATTTTAGAAATGGTATCCGCAGGAACATTCAGCGCATCACAGGCAAGAGTACCGATAGGAAATGTTTTTCCCTCATATATGACCGTATCCTGCCAAAAATCCAATGTCATAAGTTCTTGATTCATGCTTGCCCTCCTGTCCTGTTTTTTCACTTTTCTAATTATACCATGCAAATGTGAAGGAATCTACATCATCAGATAAGTTGTCCTGTTTTTTGAAACGGGGTTGTCCTGCTTTTAGCCTGCTTTTTTCCAAATCCGTCATAACCATAGTAGAAAGGGCGAAGCACCTGCCAATCACGGCGGGTGCTTCGTGCTTTCCAGACTATTATGAACGGAGGTTTTTCTATGACAATCTATGAAAACATCAAGGCGGCAATCAGCGTAAAGCAAGCCGCCGAACACTACGGGCTGAAAGTCAACCGCAACGGCATGGCTTGCTGCCCGTTCCACAATGACAGGCATCCGAGCCTGAAGCTGAATGAAGATTATTTCTTCTGCTTCGGCTGCGGAGCCAAGGGGGATGTAATTGACCTTGTGGCAAGGCTGTTCAATCTGACGAGTTTGCAAGCGGCACAAAAGTTGGCTGCGGACTTCGGGCTTGACCCGAAACCACCCACTGCCGCAGCTATGGTCAAGCCAAAGCGCCCCCATATCCGACAGTTCCGGGAGGATGAAATGCTTTGCTTCCGTGTGCTGACGGATTATCTGCATCTGTTGGAGAATTGGAAAGTGCTGTATGCACCCAAAACACCGGACGAGCCTTATGATGACCGTTTTGTGGAAGCCTGCCAGATGCACTGCCATATCGAATATATGGCAGATGTGCTTACCGTGGGTGATCTGGAAGAACGGGTGGCATTGGTGGACAAGCTGATGCAAGATGGCAAAATTGCTTTTCTGCAAGAGTACACCGCACGAAAGAAAAAGGAGGTGGCGCACCATGGCGAAGAAACGGAAAATGCCTGATATGAACTTGCCTGTCTGGTTTGAGGGGCAGAACATCAACGAAGCTCTGTTTTGTGAAGAATTTCTGCAAGAGCGCAGAATCATCTTTGCAAACAGAGCTTTCTTTACGCCCAATGGACGGGTAACGGATGATATTGTCCTGCGGGGAGAGGTCTACGAAAAGCTGAAAAGCTACACCATCAGCAGCGTACCGCAGAAGATCAAAAACATCATGGAATTGCTGAAACTGGAAGCAATGGTTGAGGATCTTCCTCCCCAGCCTGACCGCCTCCATGTTGCCAACGGAACACTTATGCTGGATGGAAGATTTATCGAGGGGAAACAGGAAATCGTACAGAGCCGCTTGCCTGTTTCCTACAATCCAGATGCTTCTGCGCCTGCCCTGTGGCTGAACTTTCTGGACGGTCTGCTGTACCCGGAGGACATCCCCACCTTGCAGGAATTTATCGGCTATTGCCTGATTCCCTCCAACAAGGGACAGCGCATGATGGTGATTAAGGGCAACGGCGGCGAGGGCAAATCTCAAATCGGTTCGGTGCTTTCTGCTATATTCGGTACGAATATGAAAGACGGCAGTATCGGTAAGATTTCTAAAGACCGCTTCGCCCGTGCTGATCTGGAACACATCCTGCTGTGTGTGGATGATGATATGTGCATGGAAGCTCTGCGTCAGACCAACTATGTAAAATCCATTGTGACAGCGCAAGGCAGAATGGATTTGGAGCGAAAGAACAAACAGAGTTATCAGGGCTGGATGTTCTGCCGATTACTGGCATTCAGCAACGGCGATCTGCAAGCCCTGTATGACCGCAGCGATGGGTTTTACCGCAGACAGCTTGTGTTGACTACCAAGGAAAAACCCGTAGGCAGAGCCGATGATCCCGACCTTGCAGAGAAAATGAAAGCCGAAGCCGAGGGGATTTTCCTTTGGGCGTTTGAAGGCTTACAGCGGCTCGCTGCCAACAACTTTAAGTTTACGGAGAGTGACCGCATCCGTGCAAACCGGGAAGCGGTCAAGCGTGACAATAACAACATTTTTGACTTCATGGATTCCGAGGGGTATATCCGGCGCAAAGCGGATGCTTCCATCAGTTCCAAGGACTTCTACGCTATCTATCGCCTGTGGTGCGAGGAAAACTCCCTTGCCCCTCTGAAAGCCCGCAGCTTCAGCGATGCCATGGTTGCCAATGCGAAGAAATTTAATTTGGAGCATTGCAACAACATCACTAATTCTGCCGGACGGCGGGTATGGGGGTTTATGGGCGTGGAAGCTGTGGCACGACCTAATATAAACGGGTTTTACGACGTTTCGCCATGTACGTACGTACCGGAGGAATGGCAGGACTGATTCCTGTCTTTCATTTTCTGTATGTATGTACGCAGTGTTTTGCCCGTTTTTCTTTTTTATAGGAACAATCAGCGGTCAGAATTGAGCTGTTTTCGGGCATTGAAAATCAATGGTAATGAAAACAGCAAAGTTCTTGACCGCAGAACGAAACCATTTCACCAAATCGTGCTTCTCCAAACCATGCACCCGGTTCACGGAACAGTAGGTGTTTTCACTGTTCCAGACCAAACCGCATGGAACAGTAAAGTGGGATATATGCCTATATGGACAGAGTATCGCACCCATAAAATTAAAACGATTTAGGAGAAAGCAGATTTTTTACTGTTCGGTGCATCTGCTCCGCTTTGGAGAGTAGCCTTTGCACCAAACCACAAATCAAAAATATGGAGGATTTTTCAATATGAATGTACGCAACGAAATAAAGGCACAGATCATCCGTGCTGGGATGACCATGCAGGAAGTTGTTGACCTGCTCTCGGACGAATACGGTTGGAGCGACAGCGTTTCCAACCTGTCCGCAAAATTACAGCGGGAAAGCATCCGATACAAGGAAGTATTGGAGCTTGCCGATGTGCTGGGATACGACATCGTATGGCAGCAAAGACGGGAGAAATGATGCCCCGGCAGCAGCCCCTCGCTTCTCCCGTCCCCATAGGCGCACCGCAGTGCTGCCTATGGATGGCAGTGAAAGATACGGTTTTCGCTGCCACCGTCTGCAAGAGGAAGTTCGCCGGAACAGCTTCATGCAGACGGGCTGACCATAAGAAAAGTTGCAGACATTTTCGCCTTGGTCAGCAGAGGTCGCCGCAGCGACCGCACTCCCCCTCGGGAGAGCCCTCGGAGAGCCCACGGCACTTTGCAGCCAGTATGGATGAAAGTGTTATAGTGGGTTATTACACTTTGAAAAAGTGCCTCTCCGTAGCTCCCCGCTGTCTGCAAATCTCAAAGAAAGGACAAAAAATCTATGGCAAGAAATGATGGAATAGACCGCACCGTAGCCCGGAATCAGGACTTGGAAACTCCGGACGATGTAGCAAAAATACAGGAACACAATGAGCGTGAAAAGGACAGCTACAGCAATCAGGACATTGTGCCGGAACGCACGACCCTGAATGTCCATTTCAAAGCTCCTACCGATGATTATGTAAAAATGTTTGAGCAGATGGAGCAGGACAAGATCATCTCTACCAGAGGTCTGAAACCGGACGCAGTTAAATACGGCGAGTTAGTTTTTGATGTGAACTCCGCTTACTTCTATAACCACGGCGGCTATGAATTTGCAAAACAGTTTTATGCCGATGCCTATAAAGCCGCTGTGGAGATCGTGGGCGGTGAACAGTATATCCTCTCCGCTGTGATGCACGCCGATGAACGCAACCAGGCAATGTCCGAAGCGCTGGGCGAGGATGTGTACCACTACCATCTTCATGTGGTTTATATCCCTGTGGTGGAAAAGCAGATCCTTTGGTCGAAGCGGTGTAAGGATGAAGCCCTCCGGGGAACCGTAAAGGAAACGATCACGCAGGTCAGTCGAAGTAAGAAATGGGACTGCAAGCCGGTGCTTGACGAAAACGGTAATCCCATGATTAACGCAAAAGGAAAAAAGATATTGAAGTCATCCTACAGTGTGTTGCAGGATGACTTCTTTCAGTTCATGCGTGCAGCCGGATATGACGATGTGGAGCGTGGAGAACGTGGCAGCACTGAAGAACATCTGACGGTGACACAGTTTAAGGTGCAGGCAGAGCAGCAGCGTTTGGAAGCTGTGACCGGACAGGTGGCACAGGCAGAACAAAGTTTGGAGGATGCCAAGGCTGCCACAGAGAAACAGAAAAAGAAACTGGAAGCTCTGCAAAAGGAAACCAAGGCAGTAAAGACCGTTGCTCTGACGGTGCAGGATATTGAAGCGATGGGTAAGAAAGTTAAATTCGGAAACAATATCACGCTGACACCGGATGAATGTGACACGCTGAAACGCTATGCCACCAATGGCATTATCATCAATGCAGAGAATGAGCGATTGAAAGGGAAACTGGAATCGGCTCAAAAGTCTGCATCCATTTGGAAGCAGCGATGTGAAGAAGCAAATAAAAAATATCAGGAATTGAAACAGAAAGCCCAGCCTTTCCTTGATGCACTGGAAGTTGCATCCGAAAAGGTTTGGGCTTTTATCAATTCTATCCTCGCCAGAGGAAAGGAAACACAGGAACACAAAGCACCTGCCCGCAAGCGTGGACAGGACATGGAAATTTGATGGAGGTAACTGCCTATTGAAGAAATATTATGAGGATGCAAAGTATAATGCGGCATTTGTCCGCTGTGTGGATGTTATGAGCCAGATGCTCCAGAAATACGGACATCAGGTTTTGGATAAATTGGAACAGGATGCCCAGCAGAAAGTAGAGCATTCCGAGGAAAGAAATCAAGCGCAGCCTTTGACGAATAAGGCTGCGTAAAAATTTACAATTTACACGTTGCGTATTCGGTGTAGCTATGCTATAATGATTACGCAACGTGTATTTTTGTTTTTAATGGAGAAAAGACAGATGGATTGTAAGAACAGAATTATCAAGTTGCGGGAAAGTACAGGACTGAACCGGAAAGATTTTTGCAAGCTCGTCCATATCCCTTACCGGACTATGACCGAGTGGGAATTGGATAACCGCCATGCACCGGATTATGTGCTGTGGCTTTTGGAGTATTATATCCGCAACGAGGGACTTATGGTAAAAGAAATGGATGAGGGAGGTGGCGATTCTGAAAAAGAAACAAACTAAATGCTATCTTTATACAAGAGTGTCCACCTCTATGCAGGTTGACGGGTACAGCTTGGATGCCCAGCGTGACAAACTGCGGAAGTATGCGGCATACGAAGATATGGTTATTGCGGGGGAGTATTCTGACGAGGGCTTTTCCGGAAAGAACATCCAAGGACGGCAGGATTTTCAACGGATGCTGAATGACATTCAGGACTGCAAAGACGGCGTTTCCTATGTGCTGGTCTTTAAGCTTTCCCGATTTGGCAGAAATGCAGCGGATGTTCTGAACTCTTTGCAGCTCATGCAGGATTTCGGTGTCAATCTGATCTGCGTGGAGGATGGCATTGACAGCTCTAAGGACGCCGGAAAACTGATGATTTCCGTGCTGTCTGCGGTGGCAGAAATCGAGCGAGAGAATATCCGCACCCAAACAATGGCAGGACGGGAGCAAAAGGCTCGTGAGGGCAAGTGGAACGGCGGATTTGCCCCTTATGGATATAGTCTGGAAAACGGCGATCTTGTTATTGCCGAGGATGAAGTGGAAGTAATCCGTGTTATTTATGACCGTTATATTCACACCAACGAGGGGGTTGCTGGAGTTGCAAAATACCTGAATCGCAATGGCTTTGTCAAGAAGCTGCGGCAGAACAATACCATTCCCGGATTTTCAAGGAGCTTCGTGCAGGACGTACTGGACAATCCTGTTTACATGGGTAAGATAGCCTATGGCAGACGCAGGACGGAAAAGAAGCAAGGTACAAGAAACGAGATGCACGTGGTTGAGCAGTCAGAGTTCCCTATTTATGATGGGCAACACGAAGCAATCGTTTCGGAAGAAGATTGGTATTTGGCACAGGAAAAGCGCAAGATCAATTCCTTTAAGCGGGAAAAGGTCAATAATCCAGATCACGCACATATCCTGTCCGGTATTCTGAAATGTCCATGCTGCGGAAAGAGTATGTATGGCAATATCGCCAAGGCTCACAGCAAGGACAAGAAAACAAGATATTATTACTACTGTAAAAACACAGTAACACCAACCGGGCATGAGTGCAGCTTCCGACTGAATATCGAGCAGACGGAAATCAATAAGTTTGTGGCAAAGATTATATCCGCTATGGTCAACAATCCTCGGTTTGTAGAAGCGATTCAGGCGAAAATCGGCTCGGCAGTTGATACAGAGGATATGGAAAAGCAGATCGCCGTTCTGCAAGGTCAGTTAAAGCAAGCCTTTGGAACAAAAAGCCGCTTGGAGCGTCAGATGGACACCTTGGACATCAACGATGCCCACTATGACAGAAAGATTTTGGACTTGCAGCGCCGCTATGATGAGCAGTATGATACCATAGAGGATATCGAAGTTCAGATTGGGGAATTGCAAAGCCAAATCCGCAGCATTCAGCAGGAGAAAATCTCCGGCGACAATATCTATCGGCTCTTACTGGCATTTGATGAAGTCTACCATTCCGCAACGGAAGCGGAACAGAAAGAGTTTATGAAAGCCTTTATCGAGCGAATTGAAATGTTCCCGGAGAAAAGGAAAGACGGAAGCTGGATAAAGAAGATCGTATTCAATTTCCCTGTGCCTGTTGATGGCGAGGAAGTGAAAGAACTTCCCTTGGAAACTGAAACAACTGTCGAGACCGTAATCCTGTTGCAACGTCAGAAACCTTGATAAAAAAGGGGTCACGGGATTGTGACTGAAAACATGTTTTGACGTGAGAGGATACTTTCACGTCTTTTATTTTTGGTAGAATATAAATGGGTTACCCATTTTACATAGATGGTAAAGAAATGAAATGAAAAATGTCAGGATTATTCCGGCGGTACCTAAAGAGAATAAAAAGCTCAGGGTTGCCGCCTATTGCCGGGTCAGCACATCCGGACCCGAGCAACTGCGCAGCCTTGAGATTCAGATAAAAACTTACACGAAGATGATACGAAGCCATCCCGATTGGATTTATGCAGGGGTATTCTATGACCTAGAAAGTGGACTTCGTCGAAATAGCAGAACTGGGTTGGACAAAATACTCAGGAAAGTGGCGAAAGGCAAAATCGATTACATCATCACAAAGTCAATCAGCAGGGTATCAAGGGACACTCTGGAGGTTTTGAAGATTATAAGATTTTTAAGAGAGCGAGGGATCAATATGCATTTTGAAAATGAGAAACTGGATTCGATCAATGCTGAAAAGGAATTCGAGATTACACTTAGGGGTATGCTGGCACAGGACGAAAGCCGGAATACCAGCGAGAATATTCAGTGGGGATTTCAGCGTAAGTTTGAAAAGGGCGATATCTTTACGAAGTATAAGAATTTTATGGGATACACCTGTGTAGTCGGTGAGATTGTTATTGTTCCGGAGCAGGCAGAGGTCGTCAGGAAGATGTTCGACTTATATTTGCAAGGTCTGTCATTAGGACAAATAAAGACTTATCTGGAATCCCAGGGGATTAAAACAGTAACGGGCATGGAGATTTGGGATACAAAAACGATTCATAAGATACTGAAGAATGAGAAGTACAAAGGCGATACCATGCTGCAAAAGACCTTTACCGAGGATTTTATAACCGGTAAGAAAAGCAAGAATATGGGGCAGCGAAACAGGTACTATGTAACGGATAGCCATCCAGCGATTGTTTCAGCCGAAATATTTGATAAAGTGCAGGAGGAAATGGCAAAGCGTTCAAGGATCGTGACTAAAGAGGATGGCACAGTGGAAGCGTGTTCAAGCAAATATAATGGTAAATACCTTTTGGGGAATTTGCTTGTATGCGACGATTGTGGTGTATCTTATCGGAGAAGAACGGAAAGAGGTAGGGTGGTTTGGAGATGTGCAACAAGGATTGAAAAAGGTAAAGAGATGTGCCCCAACTCCCCTACCTTGGATGAAGAGTGGATTAAGAAAGTGCTTAGCGAAACGGTATGTGAGAATGGTGCTTATAATGAAAGTGTAATCAGGAATAAAGTTGATAGAATTCAGATTTTTAATTCGTATAGCATAATTTTTTATAAAAATGAAGAGCAGGCTAAGATATTTTTCTAGAAAGATAGATGGGAAAAAGTTGATATTTTAATAATGCGAATGTTGGTAAAATAGCATTAGGTCACTTGACCCGGGGTGGAGTATAATCAAAATCATAGGGGGGATGATAGCCACAATTATAAGTTTTACTCATCATTTGATTTGCCATTAGCAAAGGATATGTTAAATTCCATAAATAATGTGATAAAATAATTATGGATTATTTTGAGAAAACGGAGTTGAATTTTATGGCAAAGAAATCTTTTAATCAACAACTGCAGGACAGTAGGGACATGCCTAAGATTTCAGAAATTACCGACCCGAAGGCAATTACAATGTATGGTGGAACAAAACTGCTTATTGCTCCTCCTCTCGCATACGATGAAATCATGAAAAAAGTGCCAAAGGGTAAGGTTATTACTTCAGATTACATGAGAAGCTATTTGGCGAAGAAATACGGTGCGGATAATACTTGTCCCTTAACAGCAGGGATATTTATAAATATTGCAGCGAAAGCTTCGGTTGAGCGTGGCATTGATGAGACTCCTTATTGGCGAACTTTAAAAAAAGACGGCGAACTAAATGTGAAATATCCGGAAGGAATAGATGGTCAAAAACTCCATCTTGAAATTGAAGGTCATACTATAATACAAAAAGGTAAAAAGTACTTTGTAAAGGATTACAAAGATTGTTTTTTTGAACTGAAAGAATAAGGAGAAAAGCAATGGATACAAAGGTTACTGATTGGCTGCTAGAAGACAACTCTTGGTTGAATTTTGCGGTAGAAACTCAGTTGCTGGGGAAAAAGGCTGAACCATCGTTAGCTGCTGCTGATTCAAAAATACAAGTAGTAATAAACCGTCTTAAGAATTCAAGTGTTGGAATCCCTGCTTTGAAATCTGGTAAAGTAGCATATACAAGTACAGGGAATGCATTTTGGGATTTGTTTTTCTTGGCTGATATTGGACTTAAAGTTGAGGATATTCATATTCAAAATGAAATTAATGACTTATTTAAATTACAACAGGATGATGGTACCTTAATTCTTCAAGATGGCACAAAATCCGGGTATTTCTGTATTCCAACAATCATCTTAGCATCTCTCGTTAAAATGGGATATAATAATGATCCTCATATTCTCCGATTTATTGAAAAAATATTTGAAACTCAACGCTTAGATGGAGGTTGGCATTGTGCATTGAATCGTGCCAAAGGGAAGAAGCTTCAGGATACGGAATCATGCCCAATGGATAACTTGAACATATTAATGCTATTGGGGCAGTATGATACATACAGAAATGATACAAGGCTTAATGGTGCTATTGATTTACTTCTTGTTCATTGGAAAAAGAGGATGGAGCCATGGCGTCCGTATGGATTCGGGATTGGGAATGATTATTTAAAGCTGAAGTATCCCGCTGTGAAATATGGGATATTAAGAGTGCTTGATGTCTTATCCATATATCCATATGCGATAAAATCAACAGAGTTTAATGAAATGTATGAATCAGTCATGAAAAAATCTCCTGATGGGAGGTTCTTTGCAGAATCGGTTTCTCGATCTTATCCAGAGTTTGATTTTGGGCAAACCAAGCTACCAAGCAAATGGATAACATTTCTAATTTATAGAATACTGAAGAGGATTGGATGATATTAATTTTGGAGGAGGTCAAATTAAAATGAAAACAATAGATTATGAAAGGTTAGGTTTGCCGATTGAACTTATTAATAATTTATTGAGTCAGGTTAAAAACTGGCCTGGCGAAGTTTTAAAATCACATAATGACTCAAGCCACTTGATACATAAACTATGTTTTCTTGCAGATATTGGTCTTGATATAACTACCCCCGAAATTGCTGAAACCGTGCAAAATATTATAGAACATACATCAGATGAAAACTTGTATCAAGTTAAGGTGAACATCCCGCAACATTTTGGTGGAACTGGGCAGGAACAATGGTCTTGGATGCTTTGTGATGCTCCACACCTTCTCTATTTGTTGAAAAAGCTGGGATATTCAGAAAACGACAAAATTAAAGCTGGAGTTGAATTTCTGCTTGATTTACAAAGAGATAATGGTTGGCCATGCAGAGTTTCTTCTGACTTAGGAAAATTTAGAGGTCCCGGAAGAAAAGATGATCCATGTCCTTATGCAACATTGTTAATGTTAAAGTTGCTATCCTTGTTCGAGGAATATAGTGATTTACCACAAACTCATAATGGCGCAGAATCATTACTTTCGTTATGGGAACAAAGGAAAGAACGAAGACCTTATATGTTTGCCATGGGAAGCGGATTCCAGAAGCTAAAAGCCCCATTGCTTTGGTATGATATTCTGCATGTGGTTGATGTTTTAACTAAATTTGAATGGTTGCATAAAGACAAACGGCTTCTGGAAATGGTGAATATTATAAGGAGCAAAGCAGATGCCGGTGGGTATTATAAAGCAGAATCTATATATAAAGCTTGGGGTGACTGGGAGTTTGGTCAAAAGAAAACTTCTTCAAAGTTCATTACAGAAAAAGTAGGCAGCATTTTAAAAAGGCTGGAATGATTACATTTGTGGTTGAAGCTTTCCTGACTTAATGTTTTGACTTTAATAATTAGGGTCAAAATATAAAAATATTGAAGAGGAATACTTGTGTAACATGGATGCCACCAAGGCCCTACCAGGCTCATCGGACATCTTTTTTGTACACTCAAGGCACGTTGAGACGGTAGTATTGATAACAAGGGTAGAGAAATGAGTGGGCTGGAAACCCTTATATATCAAGGCTTTTAACACATATGGTCATGA
Source organism: uncultured Lentisphaera sp. (assembly GCA_964638335.1). Classification (GTDB taxonomy): domain Bacteria; phylum Verrucomicrobiota; class Lentisphaeria; order Victivallales; family GWF2-50-93; genus DYMC01. The sequence continues at coordinate 18,630 of CAZXAC010000017.1, forward strand.
AACCCATTGAGTGGAAACGAGATTTTTTCAGTTCTCGGAAACAAGTCCATAAGGGCGGTTTTTGATAGTCAAGTGGTCAGGGTAGATGTCAGTCGCTGGCGAGTGGTCGGGTTAGATGTCAGCGTTCGCGAGTGGTCTGGTTAGATGTTTTTTCGGCTTTTGCCGAGGTTGTGTGGTCAGGTTGGATGTTGCAAGTATCGATTCTTTAAAATAAAGGCTTTTCGGGGCTAAAATGCAGTTAAAACGATTAAGACAAATTGAGTGAAAGGGGAGCAATATGAAGTCAAGAAATAAAGAACATATGATTGCCCTGGATATCGCCTATGAAATCATAACACGCAGCCATGAACCATTTATGCTTTCTATGATGCATCCGGGTGGGGAGCAGTATGATTGCCTAACGCTTCTGACACACGATGGTCGGCAAATTTCCCCTAAGCTGTTGATCACTCTCAATGGTGACAGTATTCATGAAGGGAATATCGCCATATGTTCATACACTAAACTTTACAAGAAAGATAAGGCAGCACTCTTAGATCAGATTGGCCGTCAATTCGAAATCAGGTTGTGTGATTTGCCAATTAGGGATTGTCCGGCAGTGTCCTACCTCATGAAATTATTGGAATTAGATTCTGTTTCGGTGATTCCGGCATGGTATGACGGTTCTTACCATAGCAAATTGGAGAGCGACGCCATGAACTTCCCATATTATATGTTGAAGGATGAAAAAAACATCAACAAACACATACCCTGGTGGCTGATACGGGCAAATGGGATAACCATTGCTATGGTGAATTTGGAAACAGCAAGTCAGATTACGGAGGATGGTACTGCGTTTGACTTGGACTTAGAGAGCGATGAAGCTATAAACTCAGTTATGAGGTTAATATTAAAACGAGATTTAATTGCTGTCGTTGATGAAACAAGATCCCTTCTAAAACAAAATAATGAATGGCGCATACGGTATGAAGACTACGCCAAAAAAATCGTTCAGAACCTGGGTTTTATTCAAAGTGTACGTGAGTCATTCCGTCAGTGGACTCCGCTTACAGTATATTTGAATACTACTGCTGCATTAAATGCGAAAAGAACGGTTGTATTCGATCTGCGTTATTATGGTCAAACAATAGCGAGGATTATTGGACAAGCCAACGGTAAACACAAACTAAGTACGAAAGGATTTGAAAAGAACAATTTTAGAGATTTTGGCTGTGATCTTCAATTGAGAGGGGTAGCCTGGGCGGGTTCTGAAGCAGCTGAATTTAGAAAATACTTTAAGGATAGAAAAGGCCCGCGAAATACTGAAGGGAACGGCGGAAATGAGGAACATCGGTTAGAAAGCCTTTGGCTCACAGAATTGCAAAAACAAAGCAATAAGGTACTTCCTAATACAAAAGCAGTGGAGGTCGGAAAAGTGCGCTTCCCCATGCCCACACCCATAAGTGCCAGTAATCATAAAGCAGTAAAGTATTCCGGTGTATATGGCGGCGGAATAGACATTTTGGGCAGAACCGGAACTGGTGGGGCGAATACATACCTTTGCATCATGGAGTTGAAAGACGAAAATATAAAAAGCGAACCGCCCCGGGATGCATTAAGGCAATCTATTGCCTATGCTACTTTTATCCGTGAACTGCTTCGCAGTGATTCTGGCCGACAATGGTGGGCTCTT